>NZ_AKJO01000139.1:0-17860 GCF_000282295.1 Pseudomonas sp. GM33 | reverse complement strand
GGCTTGCTCGCGAAAGCGTCAGTTCAGTCACAGTTGCGTTGAATGACACACCGCTTTCGTCGGAACGCCGCCCGGAGCAAGCCCGCTCCCACCAAGAGCTGATCACAGGTCAGTTAGTGAGTTGATTGGCAAACTGCCCCACCGCATTGACCACTTTCTGTGCGCCGTCCTGGATCTCGACAATCACCGTGCCCGCTTCCGCCGCCAGTGCCAGGCCCTGTTCGGCCTGGAGTTTGCCATCGGTCATCAATGCCACGGCGTTGCGCGCCATGTCCTGGTTCTGCCGCACCACGAGGACGATTTCGTCGGTGGCCTGGCTGGTGCGCGATGCCAGTTGCCGGACTTCATCTGCCACCACGGCGAAGCCGCGACCCTGCTCGCCCGCACGCGCCGCTTCGATGGCCGCGTTGAGCGCCAGCAGGTTGGTCTGTTCGGCAATGCCGCTGATGGTTTTGACGATGGTGCCGATCACCAGCGACTGCTCGTTCAAGGCTTCGATGCCGTCGCCGGCGGTTTGCATGTGTTTGGCCAGGTCACGCATCACGTCCACGGCCTGGGTCACCACCGCGTTACCGCGCTGGGCGCTTTGGTCGGTTTGCTGCGATGTGCTGTAGGCAATGTTGGCGGCTTCGGCGACGGCCTGTTCCTGATTGACCTGATCGGTAATCACCGTGGCGAACTTCACCACTTTGTAGAGATTATTGTTGGCATCGGTCACCGGGTTGTAGGACGCCTCAAGCCAGACGGTACGACCATGACTGTCGACACGTTTGAAACGGCCAGCCACGTACTCACCCGCGTTCAGGCGACGCCAGAAGTTCTGGTACTCGGCACTGTTGTATTCCTCCGGCTGGCAGAAGGTGCGGTGATGTTTGCCTTTGATCTGCGCCAGGCTGTAACCCATGCCACTGAGGAAGCGGTCGTTGGCGGTCAGCACGTTGCCGTTGAGGTCGAACTCGATCACCGCCGTGGAGCGCACCAGCGCACCGATCAGGTTCTCGTGTTCGCGGGAGGCCTCGATGGTGCGGGTCAGGTCGCTGGAGAAGATCGAGAAACACTTGATCCGACCGTCCGCCGAGCGCACTGGCTGCAGGATCGAACGCAACCAGGCTTCCTGCCCCGTGCCGCGCAACAGGCGTACCGCACCGGCGAAGTGCTCGCCACGGGTCAGCGCGTTCTTGAAGCGCTGCTGGAATTCGTCGAATTTCACGTGTTCCGGGACAAGGTCGTCGATGTGCCGGCCGATCAAGTCGGCGCTCTTGTAATGCATTTCAGCAAGGAAGTTTTGATTGACCGACTGGACACGTCCATCACTGTCGAGGGTCAGCACCAGCATCTCGCTTTCCAGGCTTTCCTTCACTTGCTGGAGGCTGGAGAGTTCTTCACGAAGAGCCAACAGCTCCTGCTTCAAGCGTTTATTGAACATGGGAAAGCACCGATGGACAGGGGTAGAAAGCGATATGCAGCCTAACCATCGGCCTTGGAAACATTTACTTAAGCGTGTTTCAGGTTTGTCCTACAAAAATAGTTACGACGCGCCCGATCAATGCGCGCCAGCGGCAGAACAGCCTGCGATTCTCGGCATCCGCACACCGAAGTACGCCGCACTGCCCACGCCCACCGCGCCCATCACCGCACTGAACATCACGCAAATCCACGGACTCCACGGCATCAGGCCGATCAGCAACAGCGGTGTGATACTCGCCCAGGCGGCATAGGCAATGTTGTAGGTGAACGAGATGCCCGAGACGCGAATCCGCGCCGGGAACAGGCTGACCATCACCGACGGCACCGCGCCGACCACCCCGCAGGCCAGCCCTGCCACGGCGTAAGCCAGGCCGATCCAGTCACCGCCCATGATCAGGCAGCCGTAAAGCACACCGATGCCCAGCGGCAGCAGCAGGCTATAGAGCATCACCGTGCGCCAGGCGCCAATGCGGTCGACCAGCAGCCCCGCGAGCACGCAGCCGATGTTCAGGAACACGATGCCCAGTGCGCTCAAGGCGAAGGTATGGCTGGCGGTCATGCCGAAGGTTTTCTGCATCATGGTCGGGGTAATGACCACGAATACCACCACGGCCGAGGTCAGCACACAGGTGAGAATCATCGCTGGCAAAATGGCCAGCCGATGCTCGCGCAAGACTGTGCGCAGCGGCAGTTCGCCGGCCGCCTCGCGCTGCGCCTGCATGGCCATGAACACCGGGGTTTCGCTGAGCCAGCGACGCAGCCAGACGCCGATCACGCCAAACACGCCGCCGAGCAGGAACGGGTAACGCCAGGCGTAATCGAGAATTTCCGCCTGAGTGAAGGCCTGGGCCAGGAAGGTCGCGGTCAACGCACCGATCAGATAGCCGAAAGTCAGCCCCGCCTGCAGGAACCCCAGGGCATAACCCCGGTGACCGATCGGCGCATGCTCGGCGACGAAAACCCAGGCACTTGGCACTTCGCCGCCCACCGCCGCACCCTGGAGAACACGCAGAACCAGTAGCAACAAGGGGGCGAAATAACCGATTTGCGCATAGGTCGGCATGATCCCGATCAGCAGGCAGGGCAATGCCATCATCAGGATGCTCAGGCTGAAGACTTTCTTGCGCCCCAGGCGATCGGCGAAGTGCGCCATCAGGATGCCGCCCAAAGGTCGCGCCAGGTAACCGGTGACGAAAATCCCGAAGCTTTGCAGCAGGCGCAGCCACTCGGGCATTTCCGGCGGGAAGAACAACTGGCTGAGGGTAAGGGCGAAAAACACGAAAATGATGAAGTCGTAGATTTCCAGCGCCCCGCCGAGGGCGGCAAGCCCCAGGGTCTTGTAGTCCGAGCGGCTGAACGGCGCCGGGCGCGAATCGGTGTTGGCAGTCATGTAAAGAACTCTGGCACAGGCAAAAACCAAGGCGCCCATGGTCTACGCAAACGCGCTGGCGGACAACCCGTTAGACCAAAGTCCCATAGCCACAAATCAGCCCCGCAAAAATCCACGGCTTGAATTAATGTTGGCGTCTGTCCAGACGGGCGGTTACTGCCCCGAAGACCACAACAAACATAAAAATCCGAGGTACTCCCGTGGCCGCTGATATCGAAGATAGCCGCTCCGCCCGCTTTGCCCTGCGCTGTTCAAGTTTTGCCGAACGCTGGTTCCCCGACTCCTGGGTGTTTGCTGCCCTGGCGGTGATTATCGTGGCGGTGGCCACCATGGCCATGGGCGCCAAGCCCACCGACGCCGCCATGGCCTTCGGTGATGGCTTCTGGAGCCTGATCCCCTTCACCATGCAGATGGCCTTCGTGGTGATCGGCGGTTATGTGGTCGCCAGTTCACCGCCGGCGGTGAAACTGATCGACCGCCTGGCGAAAATCCCGAAAAACGGCCGCTCTGCCGTGGCCTGGGTCGCGCTGATCTCGATGGTCGCCTCGTTGCTCAACTGGGGCTTGTCCCTGGTGTTCGGCGGATTGCTGGTGCGCGCCCTCGCCCGCCGCACAGATCTGAAAATGGATTACCGTGCCGCCGGTGCCGCCGCCTACCTGGGGCTCGGTGCCGTGTGGGCCCTGGGCCTGTCGTCATCGGCCGCTCAATTGCAGGCCAACCCGGCCAGCCTGCCACCCTCGATTCTGTCGATCACCGGGGTGATTCCATTCACCCAGACGATCTTTCTCTGGCAGTCCGGCGTGATGTTGCTGGCCCTGATCGTGATTTCGCTGATCATCGCCTACGCCACCGCCCCCGGCCCGAATTCGGCGCGTGACGCCAAGGCCTGTGGTGTCGACCCGAGTTTCAACCTGCCACCGCTGCAACCGCGCACCCGCCCAGGCGAATGGCTGGAACACAGCCCGCTGCTGACGATTCTGCTGGTGTTGCTGGCTGCCGGGTGGTTGTTCCATGAGTTTTCGACCAAACCGGCCATCAGTGCGATTTCCGGGCTGAACACCTACAACTTCCTGTTCATCATGCTCGGTGCCCTGCTGCACTGGCGCCCTCGCAGCTTTCTGGATGCCGTGTCCCGTGCGGTGCCGACCACCACCGGGGTGTTGATCCAGTTCCCGCTGTATGGCTCGATCGCGGCACTGATGACCACGGTCAAAGGCGCCGATGCGCAGACCCTGGCGCATCACATCTCGACCTTCTTCGTCAGCATTGCCTCCCACGATACCTATGCCCTGCTGATGGGCGTGTACTCGGCGATCCTCGGTTTCTTCATTCCGTCCGGTGGCGGCAAGTGGATCATCGAAGCGCCGTACGTGATGCAGGTGGCCAATGACCTGAACTATCACCTGGGATGGGCGGTACAGATCTACAACGCCGCCGAAGCCTTGCCGAACCTGATCAACCCCTTCTACATGCTGCCATTGCTGGGCGTGCTGGGGCTGAAGGCGCGGGACCTGATCGGTTTCTCGTTCGTGCAGTTGCTGGTACACACGCCACTGGTGCTAGTGTTGTTATGGGCACTGGGGACGACGTTGGCGTATTTGCCGCCAGTCATGCCGTAACCTGAAAGAAAGGGGCCGGTATTGATCGGCCCCTTGTTGTTCCGCCCGTCGGTTTCAGTATCTGCTGGTCTAATACGCTGAAAAGGATCTGAGCATGTTCAAACTTGCGGCACTCACCCTCGCAGCCTTCACCCTGAGCACCACCGCCCACGCCGATGTCAATTTGAAGCTGGGCACGACCGAACGCGTTACCCGCCTCTTCGCCTACCCCAACAATTGCAACGTGATCTGCTTTCGCAACTGGACGCTCGAGCAAACCGTCGAGCATTACCTGACCCAGAGCGTGCAGCGCGATGGCTACGGCGATGCGAAGGTTCTGGTCAAAACCGATAACGGTCAGCTCCACGCGCAGATCATCGGCGTGCCCAATAGCTATGAAAAACCTTTGGCAGCACTGCTCGATGCCGGTGACCTGGCCTATAACGGCGCCAGCAAACTGAATGCCGACGGCAAGTGGGCGTATAGCTGGTACCTGTTCCTGCCACTGGGCATGGCCCTGGAGAACCGCAAAAGTGTCGAGCTGCTGCACTTCCCGCCCGACTATTCGTTGACCCAGGCCCAGGATTACCTGAAATCCGCCACCACGGATCGCTGGGCATCGCTGCTCACCGTCAATGGCATCCCGGCCGAGCAGACGCCGGCCTTTCAGACCATCATCGACATCGCCCCTATTGCCGCCCCCTCCAACGCCGGCAAGGACCTGGAGGGCGTCTACAGCTACTTCAACGAGTACCAGACCACCATGGTCAGGAACCTCAGCCTGCACGCCAGCGGTGAAACATTGCCGATGGTCGCCTTCGGCTCACCGGTGCGTGACTGGATCAAGCAACAATACGGGGCGACCGTGAATGTGCTGGGGCTGGCGACGATCAGCCCGAGTGACGGGGTGAAAGTGCGGGTGCTGGGCTCTAACCACCCAAGCTACATCTGGTATGCCGCCGATCCGGCAAGCTACACCGGCAACGATGCCAAGGCCAAGGCCGATGCGGCGGGGCTGAAAGTCATGGGCCAGGATTTGAGTGCCGCCTGCTGGCAGGCGGTCATGGGCCGCCAACCGGACAGCAATGCCGATATCGAGCTGAAAACCTGCACACAAACCTGGCAAGTGGCCGAGAAGGAAAAAACCTGTGCGCTGTTCTACACCTCGATTCGCAACCTGACGCCGGGACAGGCGGCGGCCAAATGCTCGACAGCAGCGATCCAGTTGCAGCTCAAACAGCTCAAGGCACCCGCACCGGCCACCGCCCTGCCCGCGCCACCGCTGTAAACCGACTATCGGCAGTCAACCTGTCAGTTATGACAGTAGACCGCCCGCGATATCTGCGAGAGGCTTGGGCTGTACCCATGTGCTGCAGCGCTGACTGGACCGTCAGCGGATGGATGTCGCAGCACCCAGCCGACAGGGATCGTTATGAAAGCCGATGCACTGCGCAAGTCTCTCGCGTCACCGCCGCAGGGTATTTACCCATTTGTGGAGCTACCCCTGCACCTCGGATATCCATCCCAGGCCGATTTCGAGATTCTTTCGAACGACCAGGGCACGCCCATGGCCGCGGCAGCGTTGCGCGAGTTCCCCCGCATAAGCCGGATCTGCCGGGTATCGGGGCATCTGCTGCCCTGTCGTGGCCGACATACCCGACAACTGGCCCGCGATATTCATGTCCATGACCCGCATTTCTGTGGGCTGCTGCGCCACTCTTGCGACCCGAACGTATTTCTCGACATGAGTGAGCTGTGGTTGTGGGCGCTCAAAGACATTCAGAAAGGTGACCGGCTGTCGATGGATTACGCCGCCACGGAAGACCAACTGCTGCGCCAGTTCGCCTGCCGCTGCGGTTCGTACAACTGCCGGGGCTGGATCACCGGCTTCGATGAAGCGCCGAACGCCGACGGCCAGCTGTTTTTGCAACAGTGGCGTCGGCAAAGTCCGCGCTGAAGGGTTTTACAGGGGTTCGAACGGACGCAGGCGGTACTGCGGCGGCAATTGCTCGAAGCCGCTGATGGTAGCGTTCAGGCTCTTCCAGCGACCGTCCTTGATACCGTAGATGCAGCCATGGATCGACAGGCTCTGCCCACGGTGCCAGGCGTTTTGCACAATGCTGGTGTGCCCGACGTTGGCCACCTGCTGGATCACGTTGAGTTCGCAGAGACGGTCGACCCGCTCTTCTTCGGTAGCCAGTTTGGCGAGTTCTTCGCGCTTTTCGTAATACAGGTCGCGAATCGAGCGCAGCCAGCCGTCGATCAGGCCGAACTGGCGATCCTGCATCGAGGCGCGCACGCCGCCGCAGCCATAGTGGCCGGTGACGAGGATATGCTTGACCTTGAGTACGTCGACCGCGTACTGAATCACCGACAGGCAGTTGAGGTCGGTGTGCAGCACGACGTTGGCCACATTACGGTGTACGAACAGATCGCCCGGCAGCATGCCAACGATCTCGTTGGCCGGCACCCGGGCATCGGAACAACCGATCCACAGGAACTCCGGGGTCTGTTGACGGGCCAGCTTGGCGAAGAAGTCAGGATCTTCCTCCTTGATCGCAGCGGCCCAACGCTCGTTGTTATCAATCAGATCTTGTAATTCGTTCATGCTTTGAAGCCTCAAGAATGATGCGCAGCTTTGACTGACAACCGTCCGTCGGGGTCACGCGCGAAATGCGGATACTCTCCTGATCCGGTACTCGGGGCTCCATGCCGGTGGAATTCTCGGTAGCCACGTGGGTCAACCGTAGTAAGGCCTACAGTATGAGGAATTGCCATGAATGATTCACGACGTCCGTACGATGCGGTGCAACCGGAACCCGTCGATGATAACGAAGACCGCATGGGTTCGGTGCGTGAGCTGGATTTCGACACCGAAGAACCCAGCGCCAGGATTGGTGACGAACTGCCGGAAAACGAGCGCGAACAACTGATGCCGCCCCGCCGCGGACGTGAAGCAGGCCTGACGGGCGCCTCGACCGGCGATCATCAACCTACCGACGACGACCTGAGCCCGGAAACCCTGATCCGTGAAGACGGCGCCCGGGATGCCCAGGAGGCGGGCAATGATAATCGCGCGGATTGGGACCTGAGCATCGTCGATGAGGATGACATTGGCGGTGGCAATGGCCTGGATGAGGCGGAAATGGCGCGGCGCGATCCGATGGACGGCAAGCGATAGTTTTTAAGTGCCTGTTCAGCCGCCTTCGCGAGCAAGCCCGCTCCCACAGGGGGAATGCATTCAAAATGTGGGAGCGGGCTTGCTCCGGGCGGCGATCCGACGAAGCTTTTAAGCTCAATCGACCAATGTGCAGGCCATGACCACCGCATCTTCGCGACCGCCCACCGCCGGGTAGTAATCCCGGCGCCGGCCGATTTCGTTGAAACCATAACGCTCGTACAGTTTGAACGCCGCGGTATTGCTGTCGCGCACTTCCAGGAAACACTCCCGGGCGTCGGCCTTGTAGGCAATCGACATCAAATGCTCCAGCAATGTCAGCCCCAGGCCGCGGCCCTGGTTTTCCGGCTTGACCGTGATGTTCAGCAGGTGCGCCTCGTCGAGGATGATCTGCACCACACCGTGGCCCACCTGTTGCTGGCCTTCGAACATCAGCCAGATCTGGTACTTGCCCAGGCCGTCGAGGAAAATCCCGCGGGTCCAGGGATGGCTATAGGCCGCGTACTCGATTTTCAGCACGGTTTCCAGGTCCGCCTCGGTCATCGGGCGAAACGATACAGCGTCACTCATTCGATTCTTTCCAGCGCGCCATCAGCCGACGCATGGCTTGCCAGACATCAGCCTTACGCTGTGGCTCTTCCATTAATAATTCCAGGCCCGGTACCGCCCAGGCCGAGCCCAGGCCTTCGATCTGCAACTCGCGATTGAACGCCTCGGCATCCGCTTCGCCGGCAAAACGCACGGCGGGCAGGCCGATCAGCCACAGGCAGGCGCAGGGTGTTTCTTCCATGCGCACCGAGAGAAAACCTTGCACGAAGTCGCGGGCCGCTTCCGGGCCCTGGTCCATCGTGCCACGCACCAGCAGCGGCCAGCGCACCGGCTCGCCGACGATCTGCGGGCTGTCCGGCAGACCGGCGGCGCGCAGCATGTCCTTGAGCAGCAGATAAGCAGGGTCACGGGTCTGGAAGGATTCGCCTGTGGGTAACTCCACCAGCAGCAGGCAGCGCCCGGCCCGCAGCAACTGCAGGGCGAAACGCGGCGGCGGCACGACCGGCGCCTTGACCACGACGGGTGCCTCTTCGACTTCTTCCACCGGTTTGGCACCGGTGCGGGTGCTCGCCAGCGATGGTCGCGGCACCTCGATCTTCACCCGCTCGGCCGGCTTGACCACAGGCGCCACGGGCGTCTCAGCCACGACAGCCGGCACGACAGGCGCGACCACGGCCGGCTCGGGTATCTCCAGCAGCTCGGGCCGTGACGGCGCAGCAAAGGGCAATTCGGTGCGCGGCAGCCAGTTGACCACCTGCATGGCGTTCAAATAAGCGCGACGACGGGACTCGATAAGCAAAGGTCGGCCACTTGTGGATAACTAAAGTGCGCTGATTCTACCGCCGTTCGCACAAGATCGCGCGCTGTTGATCGATAGACTTCACGGACAGAAAAAACAACAGCCCGTCCCGAGAGTGAATCGCATTGCCCCCGATGCAGTACAATCGCTGCTTTTAATCGCCAACCAGCCGGCCATTCCGATGATCGAACCCAAGCGCGTCTTGCGCGCCCTCGCTGAACACTGGGCACTTCTGGAGCCACTGTGCGAGCACTTCGACCAAGGCACACTGAGCCTCAACGAACTGCGCACGCAACTGGCCGCCCAGCAACTCGACAGCACGCCGCAGGACATTACCAGCCTGCTCGACGTGTGGATTCGCCTCGATATCCTGGTTCCCGTGGCCAAAAGCCCGAACCGTTTCGAGCTCAATGCGCAGATTCACGACTTCCTCGCCTATCTGCGCCGTGAACACCGCCTGGGCCTGTGCCTGGAGATCGAAGCCTACCTGCGCCACCTTGAGCGCCTGGCCGGCTATATCCAGGACGCATTCGACATCCGCGACGGTAATGACCTGGCCCGCCAGTTGCGCCTGCTCGACATGCGCGTGCGTGACGTGCTGAAAAAACTCGATAACGACGAACAGGCACTGGTGGCCGTCGCCGAACGGGCGAAAACCAGCGACCGGCAGATTCCGTTGCGCCAGCGTTATGCGGAAGTGCTGGCGACCTGGGACGAATACGTCGAGCCGATGATTGATCTGGTGAACGCCGACGGCGCCTTCGAACAAGGCGTGCGCAAGGTCGAAACCGTGCTGCTGAAGATGCTCAGCGAACAGCAGCGCCTCGGCCACCTGGTCGACGACGACATGCTGCTGCGCACCCACGCGCGCATCCTCGAAATGCAGACCAGCGCCCAACTGACCCTGCGTCATGCCCGCGAGCTGCTCTTGCCGTTGCGTGAAGAGGCCCGCCGGCACAATGCCGTGACCCGTGGCGCCGCGCTGGCCCTGGCCGCCATCCGGCGCAAGGGCATCGACGCCGTACCACAAGCGGCGATGCCACTGTTCACACGGCCGCAAAGCACGTTCCTCGGCAGCGCCAGTCAGGTTGAAGCCTACGTCTACGCGCTGGCGCGTTTCGAACCGAAACCGGCGCGTTTCCCCAAGGCGCACAAGACCCACAAGGGCGGCGATGCACCACGCGCGCCTCGCACGGTTCGGGAAATGCTCGAGCGCTGCGAAGACGCCCTGCCGATGCCGGACCTGATGACCTGGTTGCTGGAGCAGGAACCGGACGGCGCCACCGACGAATTGCTGTACTGGTTCTCGCGCCTGTCGCGGGAAAAACGCTTCAAGCGCGAGCGTCTGGAACGTCGCGAATACCATACTCACGAGCACCAGGTCAGCCTGCGCTCCTTCGCCCTGCTCTCGGTCAGCGATGACGCCACCGAGAATTCTGCGAGCACTCCTTATGCATCTTGATCTATCCGAACTGTCCCATCTGGCGCCGATCTTTCGCGAGCTGTTCAAGGGTTACCACGTCAGCCGCCGCGATCCGGAGCTGTACGCACAGTTATCGAACTTTCAGGACCAATACCGCACGCTGTTCAAGGCACTGGGCTTTGAACTGGTCTGCGACACCCGCGGCTTCTACTACTTCGTGCCGGACCTCGCGGCAGCGGCGGTGAACAAGACCGCCCAGCGCCTGGCGCTGTTCACCTTCATCCTCGTCGAGCACCTGGCCGACCAGGGCCGCGACCCGATCTCCGTGCTCGACGGCGGCAGCCTCGGCCGCGATGAGCTGCCGTCGCTGCTGGAAAAATACCGCGACCTGTTCATCCAGGCCGAAGTGCAGACCCAGGACGAGCTGGAAGAAAAGATCATGCGCCGCATGACCCAGCTCGGTTTTGCCAGTGAAGAAAACGGCGTCTACCGTTTCCTGCCGCCGATGCACCGTTTCCTCGATGTGTGCCTGTCGGTGCAGCAGGACCGCGATCTGGCCGCCAGCCTGCACAGCGTCCTGCCATTGCCGGTGCCGGTGCTGATCGACGAAGACAGCGACGAAAAACTGCTGCAGACCGACGACCCGCTCGACTTGAGCGAATTCGAAAGTGAAAGCGAAGAAGACGCCCTGGCCCGGGCCATTGCCGAAGAACAGGAGCTCGACGCATGAGCAAGGAACGTTACGGCATCCGCCGCTTTGCCCTTTTGAACACCGCCGGCTACAGCCTCGGCCTGTTCCCGCTGGAAGAGCCGCTGTCTGTGTACGGCGCGAACAACCTCGGTAAATCCGCCTCGATCAACGCCTTGCAGTTCCCGATCCTGGCGCGCATGTCGGACATGAGCTTCGGCAAGTACAGCCTGGAACAATCCCGGCGCTTCTACTTCGCCTCGGACACCAGCTACATCCTGGTCGAAGTCAACCTGCCCCACGGTCCGCATGTGATCGGCGTGGTCGGTCGCGGCCCCGGTGGTGGTTTCGGTCACCAGTTCTTTGCCTACGCCGGCAAGCTGGACCTGGCCCACTATCAGAAAAACGACACCTGCCTGCGTCAGAAAGAGCTGTTCACCAACCTTGAGCGCGAAGGCCTGAAAGCCTACGAACTCAAGCCGGACGAACTGCGCCGCTTGCTGGTCGGTGGCCACACCTCGATCCCGCTGGACCTGACGCTGATCCCGCTGCGCTCCACCAGCGAGCAGAGCCTGAAGACCTTCCGCGCACTGTTCATCAACCTGCTGCACATGCGCGAAATCACCGCGGCCAAACTCAAGCAGCTGTTCCTCGATGCCTTCGAACACAGTCTGCGATCCGGCAGCGTCGATTACATTGCCGCGTGCGAAGAAGCCTTCCGCGATGTACGACGCATGGAGCAGGACTACAACTCGCTGGTCGCGGCCGGTCCGTTGGTCGAAGCGCTGGCCAACGGCGTGAAGCAACGCGACATCCTGCGCGGCAAACTGCACCGCATCTCGCCGCTGCTCGATTCGTTGCTGGGCACCTGGTCGGACTACGCCAGTGCGCGCAAGGAAGAGCTGACCATTCAGGCCGAGCACTACCGCAACGAGCAGGACGCCCTGCAGAACGATCAGCGCGGTGGCACTCAGGAACTGATGCGCCTGGAACGGGAAATCACCGGCATCCAGCGCTGGCTCGGCGAATTGTCGGTGCTCAAGCATCGCTTTGCCCTGGTCGATGACGTCAAGGTGCTGGAGCAACAACTGCTGGCCGCCAAGGACGCCCACGATGAACTGGCCGGCGCCTTGGCGCAGTCTCGTCAGTTCAGCGCCGAAGACCTCGACGAGCGTTTGCGCGACCTGGAAAAACGCCTGAAGTCAGTCAAGCAGCAACTCGATCACGCCGACAACAACAGCTACGCCCGCCTGCGCGAAGAATTCTCGCAGCAGGACGTCGAGCGCCTGATGCGCCTGTTCAACAGCGCGCTGTTCAGCCTGCCGCTGGGCGAACATGGCATCACCCTCGACGAAAACGGCGACTGGGTGAAATCCGTGGAGCTGATCCTCGACGGCTTCAAAGGCGAACGCTTCGAAGTGCCGGGCCTGTCCATCGACGTCTCGCACATCGAACCACCGGCCTTGCAGGCCCTGGCTGACCGTGCAGCCCTGCGCGACCAGAAAGAACGCCTGGAAAAAGAACTCAAGCAACTGAAAACCCAGCAAGCCGTGGCTGCCGACCGCGCCGCGAGCAAGACCCAGACCGAAGTGCTGTACCAGCAAGTGCTGGATGCGCAGAAAGCCCTGGAAGATTTCCGTCGCGCGCAAACCCTGAGCGCCGAGGAAGGCGACAAGCTGGAACAGATGGCTCAGATGGAAGCCGCACAGGACGAATTGAAGCGTTCCAGCGATGCCTTTACCGAGCGCGTCCAGCAACTGTCGGCCAAGCTGCAATTGGTCGGCCGGCAGATCGGCGACATGGAAGCCAAGCAACGCACCCTCGACGACGCCCTGCGCCGCCGTCAGTTGCTGCCGGCGGACCTGCCGTTCGGCACGCCGTTCATGGACCCGATCGACGACTCCATGGACAACCTGCTGCCGCTGCTCAACGACTATCAGGACAGCTGGCAAGGTCTGCTGCGCGCCGACGGCCAGATCGAAGCGCTGTACGCTCAGGTGCGCCTCAAGGGCGTGGCCAAGTTCGACAGCGAAGACGATATGGAGCGTCGCCTGCAACTGTTGATCAACGCCTATGCCCACCGCACCGACGAAGCCCTGACCCTGGGCAAGGCTCGCCGTGCCGCCGTGACGGACATCGCCCGGACCCTGCGCAACATCCGCAGCGACTACGACAGCCTCGAACACCAGTTGGCGCTGTTCAACCGCGAAATCAACAAACGCCAGGTCTCCAACCTGCAAAGCTTCCGCATCGTGCTCGCGCCGAACAAGGAAGCGCTCAAGCACATCGACCAGATCATCCACAGCGCCGGTCAGTACGAGGAAGGCGAAACCCTGTCGGTCTTCGACCTCAGCCAAAGTGCAGAGCAGGACAACAAGAACGAAGAGGCCAAGGAATACCTCGCGCGACTGGTGGCGGCGAACCACAACCAGCTCGGCCTCAAGGACTTGTTCGAGCTGGCGTTCGAGATCACCAAGGTCAACGGCCAACCGGTGATCCACACCGACATCGACGGCGCCGCGTCCAACGGCACCACCATGACCATCAAGGCGCTGACCAACATGTACTTGTTGCTGCACTTGATGGACCGTGACCAGGCCGGTCGTGTACGCCTGCCGTACTACCTCGACGAGGCGGCGGACATCGATGAGAAGAACCAGGCCGCATTGCTGGAAACCAGCCTGCAACTGGGCTTCGTGCCGATCCTGGCGAGCGTGAAGCCGCAGGTCTGCGCCAGTGTCGCCATCGACCTGGAAGGCGGCAGCGGCCCGGCCGGCATCTACATCGACGAGGCGGACTGGAAGTACATCCGTCGTCACGATCAGGTGAAGGCGACGGTCAATGAACAAGCGGATGAACCGGAGCTGGATGCGGTCTGACGCTTGAATCGAAGGCAATAAAAAAGGCCGCGGTCCAATGGATCGCGGCCTTTTTCATAGGTGTGTCAGTTAACTTTGCAGCGAACTCCAGGGCCTCTTCGCGGGCAAGCCCGCTCCCACACTTGATCGCATTTCTTCAGGAACAACCCAGCCCCCTGTGGGAGCGGGCTTGCCCGCGAAGGCGTCATCACTGACACCAGAAAACTACTTGCCGAGCGAAATCTTCGGCGCCCAGCCCAGCCATTCCTCTTCGAACTTGTCGAACAAAGCGAACGTCTGCTCCGGTCGCGCCGGGCTGCCCATGCGCTCGCCGTCCGGTGTAGCGAAGGCAACACCGCCCTGAATCATCGTCTCCAGGGATTCAGTGCGCACCGTTGCCCCCCTGAACAGTCCAACATCGAAGTCGAAACCGCTGGTGTTCCAGAACCGTGTGCCGCTACGCACCAGTGGCGCGTACTTCGGCTCGATCAGGATATGGATCAGGACACGATCAGCGGTCTGCCCCAGTTCATAACCCGTTACCTTGCCCACCGTGATTTCGCGATACGTCACCGGCACACCGGCCTTCAGCGAACCGCGACGAGCGGCGCTCAACACCAGACTCAAACCGTCTTCACGCTTTACAGCTTCAGGTGGACTGGCCAGTGCCATGAAGCTTTTCTGCGGTCCCAGATTCTTGGCAGCTGGCAGCACTTCGATGTATTGCCCGGTCACCAGGGTTTCAAGGTTCGATGTCTTGATCAGCCCCAGTTCAGGCTTGACCACCCAGAACTGACTGCCGACCCGGGCGATGCGCTCCGGCACTTCGGTAATCCGCGCGGTCAGCAGCACCGATTGCAGGTCGTCACTCAGGTCAACGTCCTCGATCTTGCCGACATCCAGGCCCTTGAAGCGAATCGGCGTGCCCGTACGCAAGCCATCGGCGCGATCGACCTTGATGGTAATCACCTCGCCCTTTTGCGTGGCGTCGTCATGGCTGGCGAACAAGCGGAAACGTGGAATGCGCTTTTGTAGCGGTGCCTTGGCTTCCGGGGTTTCAAAGGCGATACCGCCGGCCATCAGGCTTTGCAGCGATTCACTCTTGACTTGAATGCCACCGGTCAGTCCACCCGAGAGCGTGATGCCGCTGGCATTCCAGAAGCGCGTCGAGGCGTTGACCAGGTCCTCGTATTCCTTCTCGATATGCACGCCGATGATCAATTGCTTTTTGGTGCGCGAGAACTGATAGCTCTGTACCGAACCGACTTTGACCTGCTTGTAGAGAACCGGGCTGCCGACTTCCAGCGAGCCAAGGTTTTCAGTGAACAACACCAGGTGCAGGCCCGGCGCACGCAGGTCCAGGGGTGGAGCCTTGGGCCGCGCCACGAATTCGCGTTGCGGTGCGGCACCCTTGTCGCCAGGACGCACAGCGATGTAGTTACCTTTGACGAGCGCCTCGAGCCCGGTAATCCCGGCGAGAGAAATCGACGGCTTGACCACCCAGAACTGCGTACCGTCGACCAGGTAATCTTCGGCCAACGGGTCCATCGTCAACTCGGCGGTGGCCCCGGACAGGTCAGGATCGACCTTCAGCGCCTTGAGATTGCCGACCTGAATGCCTTTGTACATCACCGGCGTACGACCGGCCTGCAAGCCCTCGAAGTCGCTGAGCTTGACCTTGATCCGGATACCGGCCGCCGCTGCATCGAAGTCTTCATAGAGTCTGAACGGCAGGCTTGGGTCGGTAGGCGGGCTTTCCTTACGGTTTTCGGGTGTAGCGAACGCAATACCACCGGCGACAATGCTGGCCAGGGATTCACTGCGAATCTTCACCCCCGAAAGATTGGCGTCGATGCTGATGCCGCTGGCATTCCAGAAACGTGTGTGTTTGCGCACCAGTTTGGCGTAAGTCGGCTCGATGAAGACCTTGAGCTCGACGGTGCTCTGGTCTTCGGACAACACATAGCTTTTGATCTGGCCCACTTTGATCTGTTTGTAAAACACCGGACTGCCACGGTTCAGCGAGCCCAGGCGGTCAGCCTTGATGGTCAGGTGCAGACCGGGCTGGGCATCGGATAGCGGCGGTTCCTGGGCCAGGGCTTTGAACTTGCGAACCGGTTCACCCTCGCCCGGACTGATCGCAACGTAGTTGCCCGAAACCAGCGTCTCAAGACCGGTAATCCCTGCCAACGTCACGCTCGGCTTGACCAGCCAGAAACGCGTGCTGGTGCGCAGGTATTGCTCCACGTCCTTGTTCATTTCGATGCTGGCGATCACGCCTTTGGAACTGCCTTCGTCATCCAGCTTGAGGCTCTTTACCTTGCCGACCGGCATGCCTTTATAGACAACTTCGGTCTTGTTGGCCTGAATGCCTTCGCCGCTTTCAAAGCGTACCTGAATCTCGATACCGGTCTCGTTATAGGCACGCCAGCCGAGCCAGCCGCCGATGATCAGGGCGATCAGGGGCAACACCCAAATGGCAGACCAGTTCGAAGCCGGTCGGGTTTTCGCTACAGGCAAATCAGTCATGGTCGTCGTCCGACTCCGTGTTATCCCAAATCAGTCGGGGATCAAAAGTTACTGCGGCAAGCATCGTCAGGATCACCACCGAGGCGAAGGCGATGGCGCCAAGATTGGCTTCGATGCTGGCAAGCCGCCCAAAATTCACGACCGCCACGAGGATGGCAATCACAAAGATATCGAGCATCGACCAGCGGCCGATGAATTCAATGAAACGGTACATCCAGATACGCTGGCGAGCCGAAAGGGGCTGACGGCGCTGCACGGAAAACAGCAGCAGAGCAATGCCCACCAGCTTGAACGTGGGCACCACGATACTGGCGATAAACACCACGGCCGCAATGGGGAACATGCCGTAGTGCACCAACTCGACCACACCCGCCATGATCGTGCTGGGCGATCCTTTGCCGAGGGAGTTCACGGTCATGATCGGCAACAAATTGGCCGGTATGTAAAGAATGGCGGCGGTAATCAGCAATGCCCAGGTGCGCACCAGGCTATTCGGGCTGCGTGCATGCACCAACGCTCCGCAGCGTGTACAGACCTGCTCGTCGGTATCAGCTTCCTGCCTGTTCAATTCATGACATTCCTTGCAAATCAGAATGCCTGCATCAATCGCCCGCATGGGCATCCTCTCCTGATAACGCTTGCCAGATCTGGTGAGGCGACATTACGACCTCCAACCAGACTTGAATCAGCAATAAACCAATGAAGCACGCCAGGCCGAGGCCGACGGTGATGGCTGCCATATCTGCCAGTTTGACGATCGCCACCAGCACGCCCATGAAGTAAACCTCGAGCATCCCCCATTCGCGAATATGGTGATAAATGCGATAGAGCAACAAACCGTAGCTGCGCCCGACATCAAAACGAATACTCAACAATACGGCCAGTTGGCACAGCAGCTTGAGCAGCGGGATCCCCATGCTGCACAGGAATACAATCACTGAAACGCTTTGCATGCCCGTATCAAAAAGGGCGACAACGCCGCTCCAGACAGTGTCTTGCGAAGACTGCCCGAGTAGATTGAGCTGCATGATGGGTAAAAAGTTCGCCGGAATAAACAACAACAAGGCGGCTATGACCAGGGCGAGACTGCGCTGTACGACGTTGTACCGATTGGCATAAAGCTCGTAGCCACAGCGCGGGCACAGGGCCTTTTCGCCATGGGCGAGTGCTGGTTTGCGCATGAGCAAGTCGCACTCATGGCAGGCAACCAGATCTTCCAGTGGTAATTCTGACAGCTCGTTGGCGTCAACCGAATCCGGCATAAGCGCTCTGACTCTGAAAAAGTTGGACCTATTCTAGTGTCCCGGGACAAAAATAACTGCGCCAATTTGTGCTCGATTGAGCGCGCTTTTTCTACGCCAAAAACAAAACCCCAACTGCT
>NZ_AKJO01000138.1:0-11762 GCF_000282295.1 Pseudomonas sp. GM33 | reverse complement strand
CTTTCGCGGGCAAGCCCGCTCCCACAGTAGATTCGGTAGTTCACAAATACTGCGTACACCCACTAACCCTGTGGGAGCGAGCTCGCTCGCGATGGTCTCAAGAACACCGCGCTGAGCCAGCAAGCACGCGTTTTCGTTAACGTCCATCGCGAGCAAGCTCGCTCCTACAAAAGCAACAACGGGTTTGTCAGTTGTTTTTCGCGAGCCGGGTGTCGCCGCTGTCCCATCCGCCCCCCAGGGATTTGTAGATCGCCACAATGGCCCGGTACTGGTCGGTTTCACCCAGTGCCTGGGCATCTTCGGCGTTCAGGCGCTCGCGTTGTGCGTCGAGCAACACCAGGTAGTCCACCACCCCTTCCTTGTATTGCGTCGCCGCCAGGTCGGCCGCTGCACGACTCGACTCGCTTTGCTTGATCAGCGACAGCAAGCGTTGCTGGCGCTTGCCGTAGTCGCTGAAGGCGTTTTCCGACTCTTCCAGGGCGAGCAGCACTTGCTGTTCATAGGTCGCCAGTGCACCCTCGGCCTCGGCGTTTGCACCGCGAATGCGCGCCCGTACACTGCCCAGGTCAAACGCGGCCCAGGTGATGCTCGGACCCAGGCTCCAGGCGCGGGCGGCGCTGGAGCCGATCTGCGAACCACGCCCCGCGATGAACCCGAGGAAGCCGCTCAGGCTCACCCGTGGAAACAGGTCGGCGGTGGCCACGCCGACATCCGCCGTTGAAGCCGCCAGGCGACGCTCTGCCGCGCGCACATCCGGGCGCCGCTGCAACAGCTCGCCGGGATCACCAACCGGCAACGCCTTGGCGATGGCCGGCAAGTCCTTCGGACTCAAGTCGATGCCCAGCGTGTCCGGGCGTTCACCCAGCAGCGTGGCGATGCGGTTTTTGTGATGCACCTGCTCCGCCTGCAGTTGCGGCACGCTCGCCTCGACGGCCGCCAGGCGGGCATCGGCACGCACCACGTCGAGTTCATTGCCCACGCCCGCGTCACGCAGGCTCACCGTGACGCTGCGCGATTCGCTCTGGTTCTTGAGGTTGGCCAGGGCGATTTTCTCCCGCAGTTGCGCACCCCGCAGCTGCCCATAGGCATCCACCAACTCGGCGATCATGCTCACCCGCAGTTGGTACAGGTCCGCCGCCGTGGCGTCTTCCCGGGCATCGCTGGATTCCAGTTCGCGCTGGATGCGCCCGAACAGATCGATCTCCCAGGCCATGTCCAGGCCCAGGTCGTAGCGATCGGTGTTGACCCGCTGCTCGGTCAGGCCCGGCACCTGTGACTTGCCCTGCTGGCTGCTGACCCGGCTGGTGACCACCGGCAGGTTGTCGTTGCTGATGTCATCGCGGATGGCCCGGGCGGCTTTCCAGCGGGCGAAGGCCACGCGCAGATCGCGGTTGCCGTTGAGCGCTTTACCGACCAGCTGATTCAACGTGGGGTCATCGAATTGCTGCCACCACACCGTTTCGAAACGCGTTTGATCGTAGTTGGCCCCTTGGGCCGAGACGACATGGGCTGGCGCCGTGTCCGGGGTCTTGTAATCCGGCCCGACGGTGCAGGCGGCCAACGCGGTGACCAGCAGACTCGGTAAAAACAGCTTGAAAGCCTTCATCAGTGTGCCTCCGGATCAATGGCCTTGAGCGAGTGAGCGCGGGCCGCCTGGCGCGCGGTTTTACGTTCGATGTAGCGACGAATAAGGACGTAGAACACCGGCGTCAGCAACAGACCGAAGAAGGTCACCCCGAGCATCCCGGAGAACACGGCAACCCCCATGGCCCGACGCATCTCGGAACCGGCGCCGGTGGACGTCACCAGCGGAATGACGCCCATGATGAAGGCGAACGACGTCATCAGGATCGGGCGCAGACGCTGGCGGCAGGCTTCGAGAACAGCGTCCAGCGGCGACAGCCCCTGGTCCTGTTTGTCCTTGGCGAACTCGACGATCAGGATCGCGTTCTTGCACGCCAGCCCCACCAGCACGATGAGGCCGATCTGGGTGAAGATGTTGTTGTCGCCCTTGGAGATGATCACCCCGGCAATCGCCGACAGCAGGGTCATCGGCACGATCAGGATCACCGCCAGCGGCAGGCTCCAGCTTTCATACAGGGCCGCCAACACCAGGAACGCCAGCAGGACGCAGAGCGGGAACACCAGCAGCGCGGTGTTGCCGGAGAGGATCTGCTGGTAGGTCAGGTCGGTCCACTCGTAGGTCATGCCGTTGGGCAGCTCTTGCTTCAACAACTTTTCAATCGCCGCCTGCGCCTGGCCGGAGCTGTAGCCCGGGGCCGCGCTGCCGTTGATTTCTGCGGTGACGAAACCGTTGTAGTGCGAAACCCGGTCCGGCCCCGACGTCGGGCTGACCTTGACGAAGGTGGCCAGTGGAATCATCTCTCCACGGTCGTTGCGCACCTTCAACTGACCGATCTGCTCCGGCTCCTGGCGGAACTGTTGCTCAGCCTGGACGTTGACCTGATAGGTACGGCCAAAACGGTTGAAGTCGTTGGCGTACAGCGACCCCAGGTACACCTGCAGCGTGTCGAAAATGTCGTTGATCGCCACGCCGTGTGTTTTGGCTTTTTCGCGATCGATGGCGGCTTCGACCTGCGGCACGTTCACCGTGTAGCTGGTGAACAGGTTGGCCAGTTCCGGAACACTGCGGCTCTTGCCGATGATGTTCATGGTCTCTTTGTACAGCTCGTCGTAACCCAGGTTGCCGCGGTCTTCGATCTGCAGGCGGAAGCCACCAATGGTGCCCAGGCCTTGCACCGGCGGCGGTGGGAACACCGCGATGTAGGCGTCTTGAATGCCACCGAACTTGGCGTTCAGCGAAGCGGAAATCGCTCCGGCGGACAGGCTCGGGCTTTTGCGCTCATCGAAAGCGCTCAAGCCGATGAAGGCAATGCCGGCGTTCGGGCTGTTGGTGAAACCGTTGATCGACAAGCCCGGGAAGGCCACGGCGCTGTCGAAGCCCGGTTCGTTCATGGCGATGGTGCTCATGCGCCGGATCACCGACTCGGTGCGATCGAGGCTGGCCGCATCCGGCAGTTGCGCGAAGGTCACCAGGTACTTTTTGTCCTGGGTCGGCACGAACCCGGTCGGCGTGGTGCTGAAGCCCATGTAGGTCATGGCGATCAGACCGGCATAGACCAGCAACGCCACGCTGCTGCCACGGATGACCTTGGACACGGTCCCGACATACCCGTTGCCAGCCTTTTCGAACAACCGGTTGAAGGGCTTGAACAACCAGCCACCGAACAGGCGATCCAGAATCCTCGAAAAGCGGTCCTTGGGTGCACTGTGGGACTTGAGCAGAACCGCCGCCAATGCCGGCGACAAGGTCAGCGAGTTGAACGCAGAGATCACCGTGGAGATCGCGATCGTCAGGGCGAACTGTTTGTAGAACTGCCCCGTCAGGCCGGAAATGAACGCCGCCGGGACGAACACCGCGCACAACACCAACGCCGTGGCGATGATCGGGCCGGTCACCTCGCCCATGGCTTTTTGCGTCGCTTCGACCGGATCGAGCCCCGTCTCGATATTGCGCTCGACGTTCTCCACCACCACGATCGCATCGTCGACCACGATGCCGATGGCCAATACCAGGCCGAACAGCGACAAGGCATTAAGGGAAAAACCGAACAGGTGCATCACGGCAAAGGTACCGATCAGCGACACCGGCACAGCCACCAGTGGAATGATCGAGGCGCGCCAGGTTTGCAGGAACAGGATCACCACCAGCACCACGAGGATCAGCGCTTCGAACAGGGTATGAACCACCGCCTCGATCGAGCTGCGCACGAAGATGGTCGGGTCGTAGACGATCTCGTAGTCCATGCCTTCCGGGAAGCTCTTCTTCAGCTCGGCCATCTTCGCCCGCACCTGGTCGGAAACGTCGATGGCATTGGAACCCGGGCGCTGGAAGATCGGCATCGCCACCGCTTCCTGGTTGTTGAGCAAGGCGCGCAAGGCGTACTGGTTGGAGCCGAGTTCAATCCGCGCAATGTCCTTGAGGCGGGTGATTTCGCCGTCCGGACCACTGCGGACGATCACGTTCTCGAACTCCTCCTCGGTGACCAGCCGCCCCTGGGAGTTGATCGACATCTGGAAGCTGGTGGCGTTGGGTGCAGGCGGTGAACCCAGTTGGCCGGCCGCCACTTGGCGATTCTGTTCACGCACCGCATTGACCACGTCGGTGGCGGTCAGGTTGCGTGACGCGGTCTTGTTCGGATCGAGCCAGATACGCAGCGAGTAGTCGCCGATACCGAACATCTTCACGTCACCGATTCCGTTCAGGCGCGACAGCTCGTCCTTGACGTTGAGGATCGCGTAGTTGGACAGGTACAGCATGTCGTAGCGCTTGTCCGGCGAGGTCAGGTGCACCACCATCGTCAGCTCGGGCGATGCCTTGTCCACGGTGATACCGATGCGCGTCACTTCCTCGGGAAGTTTCGGCTCGGTGCGGGTCACGCGGTTCTGCACCTGCACCTGGGCGTTGTCCAGATCGGTGCCCAGGGCGAAGGTCACGGTGAGCGTGAGTCGACCATCGGCCGTCGACTGCGAGGACATGTACAGCATGTTCTCCACGCCGGTGATGGCTTGCTCCAGGGGCGCGGCCACGGTTTCACCGATGACCTTGGGGTTGGCCCCCGGATAGTTGGCGTGAACGACGACAGTGGGTGGCACCACTTCCGGGTACTCGCTGATCGGCAACTGGAACAGCGCGATGGCGCCGGCAATCAGGATCAGCAGCGAGAGCACGGCGGCGAAGATCGGCCGCGTGATAAAGAACCGGGAGAACTTCATGGCTGTGTTCCTTTATCCGCGAGGCGAAACGGCGGCATCGGTTTTCACCAGCGCCGGTGACGGAGCGACGGGCTGATTACCCGCCTCGACGGCCTGCCGCTGACGGGCCAGGTTGGCGACGGTTTGCGCATCGGCCATCGGCGCGTCCTGAGGCGCGACCACCGCGCCGGGACGAACCCGTTGCAGGCCGTTGATGACGATCCGGTCGTCTTTTTGCAAACCGCTGCGCACGATGCGCAAACCTTCGAGCTTCGGCCCCAGATCGACGCTGCGGTACACGGCCTTGTTGTCCTGGTCGATCACCAGCACGAACCGCTTGCCGAGGTCGGTGCCCACGGCCTCGTCCTTGATCAGCAGGCCGGCATAGGCCGCGCTGCCCACCAGTTTCAATCGGGCATACAGGCCGGGGGTGTATTGACCGTCGGCGTTGTCGAACACCGCGCGGCCACGGATGGTGCCGGTCTTGGGATTGACCTGGTTGTCGACGAAGTTCATCTGCCCCAGGTGGCTATTGCCCTCCTCGTTCGACAAGCCCATGTACACCGGCGTGGATTGGCTGCGCCGGCCTTCACGGGAGAGCTTGCCGTACTTGAGGAACAGGCGTTCGTCGGCGTCGAAATAGGCGTAGACCTTGTCGGTGGAGACCACGCTGGTCAGCGCCGAAGTGTCGGCGGTGACGATGTTGCCGGCGGTGATTTCGGCACGGCTGACCCGGCCGCTGATCGGCGCGGTGACGCGGGTGAAGCTCAGGTTCAGGCGTGCCAGATCCAGCTGCGCCTGAACCGAATCGACACCGGCCTTGGCTTCCTGGGCCGTGGTGCTGCGCGTGTCGGCCAGTTCCGCAGAAATGGCATTGCTGCTCAGCAGGCGCTGGCCGCGTTGCGCTTCGTTGGCGCTTCGAACCAGCGCGGCGCGAGCCTGTTGCAACTGCGCTTCGAGGCGGTGCACTTCGTGTTCGAACGGACGCGGATCGATCTGGAACAGCAGATCCCCTTTCTTGACCGACTCGCCATCGGTGAAGGCGACACGATCGATCTGCCCCGATACCCGCGGACGAACCACGACGGTTTCCGGCGCTTCCAGACGGGCGGTGACTTCATCCCATTCGGTAATGGGTTGCTCAAGCACTTTGGCGACGGTGACAGTGGGCGCACCCGGCGCCTTGGCGGCATCGGGCGCGTGACCGCAGGCCGTGATGGCCGCCAGGGTCAGGGCAGCAAGGGGATAACGCAAAGGTTTGAGTGACTGTTCCATGGGGGTGTCCGCCAGACGGTTTAAGGGTTGGAGAATTCTCGGCCGCACAAGGGGCAGCGACGAATCGAATGGAGTGAACTTGGGTATCACCATTAATGATGACCATCATGTATAAGCACAAAAAAAAGGTTTTCACGCAATACGGGGAAACTGTAGGAGCCAGCCTGCTGGCGATGGACGCCAGTGCGCCGCGCTCATCCAGCTAACCCGCGTTATCGTTGACGACCATCGCTGGCAAGCCAGCTCCCACAGGGGACCGTGCCCACGCTGAAACTGTAGGAGCCAGCCTGCTGGCGATGGACTCCAGTGCGCCGCGTTTATCCAGTTCACCCGCGTTATCGTTGACGACCATCGCTGGCAGGCCAGCTCCCACAGGGGGCCCTGCCCACGCTGGGAAACTGTAGGAGCCAGCTTGCTGGCGATGGACTCCAGTGCACCGCGTTTATCCAGTTCACCCGCGTTATCGTTGACGACCATCGCTGGCAGGCCAGCTCCTACAAAAGACCGCGTCCGGGTCCAAACCAGTGAAAGCCCCCTATGAATTAACGGGATCTTTCATTACAAGCCGTCAGACTGACGGCGGAACAAATGGAGTCCAGTGCCGGCCCGAGCGTTTGCGCCACTTGCAAGGCTCGGGTGGTTGGTTCCATTTTGTGGCCAATGCGTTTAAACAGGGGGTCGTTGAACAGTGTGCGCAGACGAGCCAATGCGCCGCTGACCGCCGGTTGGCCCAGGGACAGTCTTTGTGCGGCCCGAGTGACGTTGCGCTCCTGAATGAGCGCCTCGAATACCACCAGCAGATTGAGGTCGATATTGCGCAGATCATTACGTTTCATGGGTCAGCACCTGTGAGGTGTTTTTCCTGCAAAGCCATTGCCGCGAATTTATATTGCGACCATCATTAATACCAGCCCTTCAGCAAAAAATTGCCATGGCGCCCATCGGAAGACAGGACTCCACTCATGAAAGTGACGAAAGACAAGGCAGCCGCCAACAAGGAAGCGATCCTCGGCGCAGCCTCGAGGATGTACCGGGAAAAAGGCATCGACGGCATCGGGATCGGCGAACTGTCCCGTTCGGTGGGCCTGACCCACGGCGGCTTTTACGGACAGTTCCCAGGTGGCAAGGAGCAGTTGGCGTCGGAGGCCGTGAGCCGTACGTTCGAAACCAACATCGACGACTGGCGAGCGGCCAAATCCATCCCCGAACTGCTCAAGAGGTACTTGAGCCAAGGCCACATGAACAACTGGACCGAAGGCTGCCCGATCCCTGCCCTGGCGGCCGATGTCGCGCGCAACGGCGGTACCGTCAGCCACTCGTTCACCCAAGGCGTGCAGACCCTGATCGAAACGCTGATGCCATTGGTCGACGGCGAAACCGATGATGAAAAGCACCAGGAAGCCTTGCGCATCCTGTCATCGATTACCGGGGCGATACTGATCGCCAGAGCTCTGGACAACCCGCGATTGTCGCAGCAGTTCCTGCAATCGGTGATCGATGCCTGGCCTGCCAAGGCCGAAAAAACCGCACAGGACGCTCCGGTGCGACAAACCGGCGATACAAGCCATGGATGAAGCGTCGCCATCAGCGCTCCGGGCAGCTTCAACAAGACTGAACTAGCTTTACCTGCAACGATCCACGGCCAACCGGCAAGGAGTTGTGATGCGTGCCACGGCATTTTCAGTCGGTCAACCAGCCCCCTGGTTTCATTGCCGCACTCAACTACGAGAACGCTTTTGCTTCGACACGATTGCCGGTCGGTATGTCGTGCTTTGTTTTTTGGGTTCTGCGGCCGACCCTGTGTCCACTAAAGTTCTGGAAGATATTCAGGCCCATCGCCCGCGATTCGATGATGATCAAGTCTGCTTCTTTGGTGTTTCCGTCGATCCAGAGGATGAAAAGCTGAAGCGGGTGGAGAGTTCGATACCCGGCATACGCTTCATCTGGGATTTCGATCGGTCAGTCAGCAAGCTCTACGGTACATTGCGGCCAGACGGCAGCATCAGGCAAATAACCTATGTGCTGGACCCTGCGCTACGTGTCCTGGCCATCGTCCCGATAAGCCCCCCCATTGATAACCATGTCCCCTCGTTAATGCGTTTTCTGGATCGATTGCCGGCAACGGCCGCGCCACATGCCGCCACACCACACGCCCCCGTCCTGGTGGTTCCCCGTATATTTGAGCCGTCTTTGTGTAAAGCACTGATCAGTTATTACGACGAACGCGGCGGCGAAGAATCCGGGTTCATGACGGAGCAGGCGGGTAAAACCGTCCACATCACTGACCATAATCACAAACGACGTCGTGACTGCGTCATTGAAGATGAGGCTCTGGCCAAAGCCTGTGAATCGCGTATAGCCAGCCGTTTGCTTCCTGAGTTACAGAAAGCGTTCCAGTTCAATGCCACTCGAATGGAGCGCTATCTGGTGGCCTGCTACAACAGCGAGGAAGGCGGGCATTTCCGGCCCCATCGGGATAACACCACGAAGGGTACGGCCCATCGCCGTTTTGCCGTTTCCCTGTTTCTTAATTCGGGAGAGTACGAAGGTGGCTTTCTGCATTTTCCAGAGTATGGAAAAGTGTATTACAACGCGCCGACAGGAGGGGCCGTGGTGTTTTCGTGCTCACTCTTGCACGAAGCCACTTCAGTAACCCAAGGTCGCCGTTATATGTTTCTGCCGTTTCTCTACGATGATGCTGCCGGCGTCATTCGAGAACAGAACCTCTCTTTTATTGAAAGACAGCCTTGAGTGCCGGTTCGGACACGATCGCCAGGGTTCATGATCGCCGGATGCCCTCCGCTGATGTAAAAGCCGGAGGGCGAGCCGAGGCACTTTTTGCCGGTGGTGCCAGCGTTATCTCCTCTAGACGCGGCGATTCACGTCAAAGCGATCCAGGTTCATCACTTTGGTCCACGCAGCCACGAAGTCCTTGACGAACTTCTGCTGCGCATCGGCGCTGGCATAGACTTCGGCCAGCGCACGCAACTGCGCGTTCGAACCGAAGACCAGGTCAACCCGGGTGCCCGTCCACTTCACCGCACCGGTTTTGCGATCACGCCCTTCAAACTCCTGCTGGGCATCCGACACCGGTTTCCACTCCACGCCCATGTCCAGCAGGTTGGTGAAGAAATCATTGGTCAGCGCTTCCGGCCGTTGGGTGAACACTCCGTGTTTGCTCTGGCCGACGTTGGTGTTCAACACCCGCAGGCCGCCCAGCAGTACCGTCATTTCCGGTGCGCTGAGCGTCAGCAGTTGTGCCTTGTCGATCAGCAAGGCTTCGGCGGGCACGCGGTACTGGGTTTTCAGGTAGTTACGGAAGCCGTCGGCAATCGGTTCAAGGAAACCGAAGGACTCGACATCGGTCTGTTCCTGGCTGGCGTCCGTGCGTCCCGGGGTGAACGGCACCGTCACACTGTGGCCGGCGTTTTTCGCCGCCTGTTCGACACCCGCGCCACCGGCGAGCACGATCAGGTCGGCCAGGGAGATTTTCTTGCCGCCGCTGTTGAACTCCTTCTGGATGCCTTCCAGTTTGGCCAGCACATTGGCCAGTTGCTCCGGCTGGTTGGCCGGCCAGGACTTCTGCGGCGCCAGGCGCAGGCGCCCGCCGTTGGCACCGCCGCGTTTGTCGGAGCCACGGAAGGTGGAAGCGGCGGCCCACGCCGTCGATACCAGCTGCGACACCGACAGGCCGGACGCCAGGACCTTGCTTTTCAGGCCCGCCACATCGCTGTCGTTGACCAGCGGATGATCGACGGCAGGGATCGGGTCTTGCCACAGCAGTTCCTCGCCCGGCATTTCCGGGCCGAGGTAGCGCGAGAGCGGGCCCATGTCACGGTGAATGAGTTTGTACCAGGCGCGCGCGAAGGCATCGGCCAGTTGATCGGGGTTGGCCAGGAAGCGCCGGGCGATCGGTTCGTAGATCGGGTCGAAACGCAGGGCCAGGTCCGAGGTCAGCATGGTCGGATCACGGCGTTTGGACGGATCAAAGGCATCGGGAATGATCCCGGCACCGGCACCGTTCTTCGGTTTCCACTGATGGGCGCCGGCCGGGCTCTTGGTCAGTTCCCAGTCGAAACCGAACAGGTTTTCCAGGTAGTTGTTGCTCCATTTGGTGGGCGTGGTGGTCCAGGTCACTTCCAGGCCGCTGGTGATGGCGTCGGCCCCTTTGCCGGTGCCGAATGTGCTCTTCCAGCCCAGGCCTTGCAGCTCCAGGCCGGCGGCTTCAGGTTCCGGCCCGACGTGGTCGGCGGGCCCGGCGCCGTGGGTCTTGCCGAAGGCGTGGCCACCGGCGATCAACGCCACGGTTTCCTCATCGTTCATCGCCATGCGGCCGAAGGTTTCGCGGATGTCCTTGGCCGAGGCGACCGGGTCCGGTTCGCCTTCCGGGCCTTCCGGGTTCACATAGATCAGGCCCATCTGCACCGCAGCAAGGGGATTTTCCAGATTGCGGCCATTTTCGGTACGGCTGTCCTCGTTTCTGCCGGGCTCAGCTACCAAGGGCACATCGCCGGGTTTCTGCACCGGTTTGTCTTCTTTGCCGTAACGCGAGTCACCGCCCAGCCATTTGCTTTCAGAACCCCAGTAAACGTCTTCGTCCGGTTCCCAGACATCCGCGCGACCACCGGAAAAACCAAACGTCTTGAAGCCCATGGACTCCAGGGCCACGTTGCCGGTGAGGACGATCAGGTCGGCCCAGGAGATTTTATTGCCGTACTTTTGCTTGATCGGCCACAGCAGCCGGCGGGCCTTGTCGAGGCTGACGTTGTCCGGCCAGCTGTTGAGCGGTGCAAAGCGTTGCTGGCCGGAACCGGCGCCGCCCCGGCCGTCACCGGTGCGATAGGTGCCTGCGGCGTGCCAGGACATGCGGATAAAGAAAGGCCCATAGTGGCCGAAGTCCGCCGGCCACCAGTCCTGGGAATCGGTCATCAGCGCCGTCAGGTCTTTTTTCAGCGCCTGGAAGTCAAGACTCTTGAAGGCTTCGGCGTAGTTGAAGTCGCCCCCCAACGGGTCAGACTTGGGCGAGTGTTGACTCAGGATCTTCAGGTTCAGTTGGTTCGGCCACCAGTCGCGGTTCGTCGTGCCACCGCCAGCGGCGTGATTGAACGGGCATTTCGATTCAGTTGACATGGCATCTCCTCTTGATTTTGTTTTCAGCTAACCACCCTTGAGCGTGGATCCGGATCACCGATTGATGAAATAGCTTTTCGGTATGGGATCCATAGCCTTGAGGCTATGACAGCCCCGCGATCAGTCGCTCCAGACCCTCCATTAAAGTACCGGTCCGGGAAACTGTCGCTTCATCCGTGGAGATAGCTGATAAACAGTGCAAATCAGTCATGCGATGCAAGATCATCAACACCTGCCACAATGGATTAATACTATTGCTACAGGGACGTCGGCGATCGGAAGGATCGTTTTGCGCGAGAGGTTTCGCCATGTACGTGAAAGCCATTGTCATCTGGGTAGTGCTGGCGATCATCGTTGTCGCCGTGCTCGGTCGCCTGGTGCATAACGCCAAGGCCGCCGACCGGGCGCTCAAGATCGCCAAGCCGGATCATCAGCCTCACGGGCGAAAGAATGACAAGGCCCCATGACTGACCCGGGGCAACAGGGACGGCGACGATTCGGATCGCGCGCCCTCAATCACTCGAGACTTTGCTGCACGCAATAAAAAACCGGCCTTTCAGCCTAATGCCAGTCAGTTAAGC
>NZ_AKJO01000137.1:0-55660 GCF_000282295.1 Pseudomonas sp. GM33 | reverse complement strand
GCCGGGTTGCCCACTGCGCAGAACCTCCACTCGGCCTCACGAGGGGGCGTACACCGCAACAGCGTCCGAGGCGGCCTACCGGCCGGCCTGGTTCTGATGCAAGCGCATTCCCCTGTAGGAGCTGTCGAGTGCAACGAGGCTGCGATCTTTTGGAGGTGATACATCCACAAAATTTCAGTCGGCTGTCGGGCCGCCATCGCGAGCAAGCTCGCTCCCACAGAAAAGCAAAGACAGAGCGGCATACACAGACGCTCTTCACCACTCAACAGGCCGAGCGTTAGCTCGCCTGCCGCTCTTGATCTTGATCCACCCGCCCCCTCGGAAGGCTGAGTGGGTGAGTCATACCAGCGAGACTTTTTGGTTCCTTTTGTGTCGTTTGACAAAAGGGACTCGCCGTAAGGGCGAAACCGCCAGCCGCCGCTACCGCAGAAACGGATATGCACACCCCCTCAAAGAACACCCCTCCCCAAAGCGATACAAAAAACAAATACGACACGTCATTTTGTGTTTGATATTAAATTCTGTATCGCTTATAAAGTCCCCATGCCCCAGAACAGATTCAAGGCGGGAACTCAAAAATGTACGCACAGCTCGTAGAAACAGGCGTAAAGCGCATCAAGGACCTCTCGGAAATGTCCGAACAGGAACGCGCCTTCCAGGAAAAAATCGATTCAGAAATCAAGATCGAAGCCAAGAACTGGATGCCAGATGCCTACCGCCAGACCCTGATCCGGCAGATCTCCCAGCACGCCCACTCCGAAATCGTCGGCATGCTGCCCGAAGGCAACTGGGTCACCCGCGCGCCGTCGCTCAAACGCAAACTGCAACTGATGGCCAAGATCCAGGACGAAGCCGGCCACGGCCTGTACCTGTACAGCGCCATGGAAACCCTCGGCGCCGACCGTGATGAAGAGATCGCCAAACTGCACAGCGGCAAGGCCAAGTACTCGAGCATCTTCAATTACCCGACGCTGAACTGGGCCGACATGGGCGCGGTGGGCTGGCTGGTGGATGGCGCGGCGATCGTCAACCAGGTGGTGCTGCAGCGCACCTCCTACGGCCCGTACTCCCGGGCGATGATCCGCATCTGCAAGGAAGAGAGCTTCCACCAGCGCCAGGGCTACGAAATCCTCCTGACCATGATGCGCCACGGTAACCAGGCGCAAAAAGACATGGTCCAGGACGCGATCAACCGCCTGTGGTGGCCGTCGCTGATGATGTTTGGCCCGAGCGATGAACATTCGCCGAACAGCGCGCAATCCATGGCCTGGAAGATCAAGCGCCAGAGCAACGACGAACTGCGCCAGCGCTTCATCGACCAGACCATCCCGCAGCTGGAACTGCTGGGCTGCACCTGCCCCGACCCGGACCTGAAGTGGAACGCCGAGCGCGGCCACTACGACTTCGGCGAAATCCAGTGGAACGAATTCTACGAAGTGCTCAAGGGCAACGGCCCGTGCAACCAGGAACGCGTCGCCGCCCGCCGCAAGGCGATCGAAGACGGTGCCTGGGTTCGCGAAGCCGCCGTCGCCCACGCCCGCAAAAAACAAAACAAGAACGCCGCCTAAGACAACCGTACCCCCTGTAGGAGCTCGCTCGCGATGGTCGTCAACGTTAACGTTGGTTGCCTGACACCCCGCGGTGCTCACGGGTACATCGCGAGCAAGCTCGCTCCTACAGAGCCTCTATGTGGAGTAACTGAAATGTCCGAGTGGACCCTCTTCGAAGTCTTCGTGCGCAGCAAGCACGGCCTGAACCACAAGCACGTCGGCAGCGTGCATGCCGCCGACACCACCATGGCCATCGAAAACGCGCGCGAGCTCTACACCCGTCGCAGCGAAGGCGTGAGCCTGTGGGTGGTGCCTTCGGCATTGATCACCGCCTCGTCGCCGGATGAAAAAGACCCGCTGTTCGACCCGTCGGACGACAAGGTCTACCGCCACGCCAGCTTCTACGAGCTGCCGGCCGAAGTCGGGCACATGTGAGGTCGACCATGGACAACAAGACTGATCTGATCGAATACCTGCTGCGCCTCGGCGACAGCGCCCTGATCCAGGGCCAGCGCCTGTGCCAGTGGTGCGGCAAGGCACCGGCACTGGAAGAAGAGCTGGCACTGATGAACGTCGGCCTCGACCTGGTAGGCCAGGCGCGCAACTGGCTGGAATACGCCGCCGAACTGCTGGACGACGGCCGTGACGCCGATCACCTGGCGTTCCGTCGTGACGAGCGCGCTTACCGTAATCTGCTGCTGGTGGAACAACCCAACGGCGACTTCGCGGTGACCATGCTCAAGCAGTTCCTCTACGACGCCTGGCACTTGCCGGTGCTGCAGGGCCTGAGCCAGTCCAGCGACGAACGCGTCGCCGGGATCGCCGCCAAGGCGGTGAAGGAAGTGACCTATCACCTGCGCCGCTCCGGCGAGTGGATCGAGCGTCTGGGCGACGGCACCGAGGAAAGCCACAAGCGCATGCTCGCGGCCATCCCTGAAGTCTGGCGTTTCACCGTCGAACTGATCGCCGCCGATGACAGCGAGCAGCGCCTGTGCGACGCCGGCATCACCCCGGACATCGCCAGCGTGGCCGCCCAGTGGCAAGCCAAAGTCGAGCAGATCTTCGCCAGCGCCACACTGCCCGTTCCCGCCGCGCCTAGCTATTTCTACCTGAATGCCCGCAAGGGCCTGCACAGCGAACACCTGGGCATCCTGCTGGCCGAGATGCAGTGCCTGCCACGAGCGTACCCCGATGCAACCTGGTGAGCTGATCGCCAGCGACCTTGGCGCCCGGCCGGCGGGGCCGACCGACCTGGCCGCCGCGTGGGCGATTCTGGCTGAGGTCATGGACCCGGAAGTGCCGGTGGTCAGCGTGGTTGACCTGGGCATCGTCCGCGACCTGGACTGGCAGGCCGGCCACCTTCACGTGGTGGTCACGCCGACCTACTCCGGCTGCCCGGCCACCGAAGTGATCGAGAGCGATATCCGTGAAGCCCTGGAACTCGCCGGGTTCAAGGCGCCGCAGCTTGAGCGCAAATTGACTCCGGCCTGGACCACCGACTGGATCAGCGCCAGCGGCCGTGAACGCCTGCGCGCCTACGGCATCGCACCGCCCGAGGGCAGCACCAGCAAGCGCAGCCTGCTCGGCGAAAGCCCGCAGGTTATGTGCCCGCAATGCGGCAGCGCCCACACCGAGGTCCTCAGCGAGTTCGGCTCCACCGCCTGCAAGGCGCTGTACCGCTGCGTCGATTGCCGGGAACCGTTCGACTATTTCAAGTGCATCTGAGCGGCGAATCGGCCGTCCCAGCTGGAGAACAACAATGAGCAAATTTCACAGCCTGACCATCAAGGACGTGCGCGCCGAGACCCGTGACGCGGTGTCCATCGCCTTCGAGATTCCGCAGCACCTGCAAGACAGCTTTCATTTCACCCAGGGCCAGCACCTGGTGATGCGCACCCAACTGGACGGCGAAGAAGTACGCCGCTCCTATTCGATCTGCACCGGGGTCAACGACGGTGAACTGCGTATCGCGGTCAAGCGTGTGGCCGGTGGACGCTTTTCGGCGTTTGCCAACGAACAGCTCAAGGCCGGGCACACCCTGGAAGTGATGCCGCCTGCCGGGCATTTCTGCGTCGAGCTCGACCCGGCTCGCCACGGCAATTACCTGGCCGTGGCCGCGGGCAGCGGGATCACGCCGATCCTGTCGATCATCAAGACCACCCTGGAAACCGAACCCCACAGCCGCGTGACCCTGCTGTACGGCAACCGCTCCAGCTCCGGCGCGCTGTTCCGTGAGCAACTGGAAGACCTGAAGAACCGCTATTTGCAACGCCTGAACCTGATCTTCGTGTTCAGCCGCGAGCAGCAGGACGTCGACCTGTACAACGGCCGGATCAACGCCGAGAAGTGCGAGCAGCTGTTCACCCGCTGGCTCGACGTCAAGGCGCTCGATGCGGCGTTTATCTGCGGCCCGCAGGAAATGACCGAGACCGTGCGCGACAGCCTCAAGGCCGAGGGCATGCCAGCCGAGCGCATCCATTTCGAACTGTTTGCCGCCGCCGGCAGTGAGCAAAAACGTGCGGCCCGCGAAGCCGCCCGTCAAGTGGACGCGGCGGTCAGCCAGATCACCGTGATCAGCGACGGCCGCGCCCTGGCCTTCGACCTGCCGCGCAACAGCCAGAGCATCCTCGACGCCGGTAACGAGCAAGGTGCGGAATTGCCCTACTCGTGCAAGGCCGGCGTGTGCTCGACCTGCAAGTGCAAGGTCATCGAAGGCGAAGTGGAAATGGACAGCAACCACGCCCTGGAAGACTACGAAGTGGCCGCCGGCTATGTGCTGTCGTGCCAGGCGTTCCCGATCAGCGACAAGGTGGTGCTGGATTTCGATCAGCTCTGATCGGCCCGCACCGCCCCCCTGTAGGAGCGAGCTTGCTCGCGATGGTCGTGAACGATGACGCGGGTTGCCTGATACCCCGCGGCGATCTCAGGTTCATCGCGAGCAGGCTCGCTCCTACAGAGGTCACGCCGTACTTGCTTCACCACCCAAAACAAAAACAACAAAGGAGCGCGCGTCATGACACCCCAGGAAATAGAACTCATCCGCCAGCACCCGGATTTCATCCAGCTGGTTCGTCGCAAACAGAAGCTGTACTGGTCACTGAGCCTGGCCATGCTGGTGATCTATTACGGCTTCGTGCTGCTGGTGGCTTTCTCCCCTTCTACCCTCGGCCAATCCCTGAGCGGCGGCGTGACCACCGTGGGCATGCTGGTGGGTGTCGTGATCGTCGGGCTGGCCTTTGCGCTGACCGGTTTCTATGTCTATCGCGCCAACAACGTGATCGATCCTTTGAATGAAAAACTCAAGCAGGAGTGCGCCCGATGAGCCGCCTTCTCGCCTTGTTCCTGCTGCCGCTGGCGGTGGTCACTGATATCGCGGTGGCTGCCGATGGCGTCTCCCGCCCGCTGAACTGGAACGCCATCGGCATGTTCCTGGTGTTCGTCCTGTTCACCCTCGGTGTGACGCGCTGGGCGGCGCTTCGCACCCGCTCCGCCGCCGACTTCTACACCGCCGGCGGCGGCATGACCGGTTTCCAGAACGGCCTGGCGATTGCCGGCGACATGATCTCGGCCGCCTCGTTCCTCGGCATTTCCGCGATGATGTTCCTCAATGGCTACGACGGTCTGCTTTACGCATTGGGCGTGCTGGCCGGCTGGCCGATCATCCTGTTCCTGATTGCCGAACGCCTGCGCAACCTGGGCAAATACACCTTTGCCGACGTGGTGTCCTATCGCCTGGAACAGACCCCGGTGCGCCTGACCTCGGCCTTCGGCACCCTGACCGTGGCGCTGATGTACCTGGTGGCGCAGATGGTCGGCGCCGGCAAGCTGATCGAGTTGCTGTTCGGCATCGACTACCTCTATGCGGTGATGCTGGTCGGCGTGCTGATGGTGTTCTACGTCACCTTCGGCGGCATGCTCGCCACCACCTGGGTGCAGATCATCAAGGCGGTGATGCTGTTGTTCGGCACCAGCTTCATGGCGTTCATGGTGCTCAAGCACTTCGGCTTCAGCACCGAGGCCATGTTTGCCGGCGCCACCGCCGTACATGCCAAAGGCAACGCGATCATGGCCCCCGGCGGCTTGCTGTCCAACCCGGTCGATGCGATTTCCTTAGGGCTGGGCATGATGTTCGGCACCGCCGGCCTGCCGCATATCCTGATGCGTTTCTTCACCGTCAGCGATGCCAAGGAAGCGCGTAAAAGCGTGTTCTACGCCACCGGTTTCATCGGCTACTTCTACTTGCTGCTGATCATCGTCGGCTTCGGCGCCATCGTCATGGTCGGCACCGATCCGGCGTTCCGCGACGCCAGTGGCGCGATCATCGGCGGCGGCAACATGATCGCCGTACACCTGGCCCAGGCGGTAGGCGGCAACCTGTTCCTCGGTTTCATCTCGGCGGTCGCCTTCGCCACCATTCTGGCGGTGGTTGCCGGGCTGGCACTGTCCGGTGCCTCGGCGGTGTCCCATGACCTGTATGCCTGCGTGATGCGCAAGGGCCAGGCCACTGAACAACAGGAAATGCGCGTATCGCGAATCGCCACCCTGTGCATCGGTGTGCTGGCGATCATCCTCGGCCTGCTGTTCGAGTCGCAGAACATTGCCTTCCTCTCGGGCCTGGTGCTGGCCATCGCCGCGTCGGTGAATTTCCCGGTGCTGTTCCTCTCGATGTACTGGAAAGGCCTGACCACCCGCGGCGCAGTCCTCGGCAGTCTGTCCGGCCTGGTCTCGGCGATTGTCCTGCTGGTGCTGAGCCCGGCGGTGTGGGTCAACGTGATGCATCACGACAAAGCGCTGTTCCCGTACTCCAACCCGGCGCTGTTTTCCATGAGCCTGGCGTTCTTCAGTGCATGGCTGTTTTCCGTCACCGACACCTCGCCCCGTGCAGCCCTTGAGCGCGGTCGTTATCTGGCGCAGTTCATCCGTTCGATGACCGGCATCGGTGCCACCGGCGCCAGCAAACACTGAATATTGCCAGGGAATAAAAATAATGAAGCCCGCACGTAACGCACCTCGTGAATCGCTGTTTTCGCTGGCCGCCGCATTAAGCCTGCCCATGTTCGCCCCCAGCGCCATGGCCGACTTCATCGGCGACAGCAAGGCCCGCATCGATATGCGCAACTACTACATCAACCGCGACTTCCGTCAGCACAACGCGCCGCAATCCAGGGCCGAGGAATGGGCCCAGGGTTTCACGGCGCGTGTCGAATCCGGATTCACCGACGGCACCTTCGGTTTCGGTCTCGACGCATTGGGAGAGTTGGGGCTGAAGCTCGACTCCAGCCCGGATCGCCGTGGCACCGGGCTGCTGCCGTTTGGCCCGCAGAGCCATGAGCCCGACGACGAGTACAGCGAACTGGGCCTGACCGGCAAATTGAAAGTATCCAAAAGCGTGTTGAAACTCGGCACCTTGCAGCCCTTGTTGCCCGTGGCGACTTACAACGACACGCGCCTGCTGGGTTCGACCTTTGAAGGTGGCTTGCTGACCAGCCAGGAAATCGACGGCCTGACGGTGAATGCCGGACGCCTGACCAAGGCCAACCTGCGGGACTCCTCCAGCAACGATGACATCGGCTACGGCGCCGCCACCAGCGATCACTTCGACTTCGGCGGTGGCAGCTACGCGTTCAGTCCACAACTGAACCTGAGCTACTACTACGGCAAGCTCGACCAGATCTATCGCCAGCAATTTGCCGGACTGCTGCATACGCAAGCGCTGGGCAACGGCTTCAACCTGCGCAGCGATGTGCGCTACTTCGACAGCCGGGGCGACGGTGCCGAACGCGCCGGGCGTATCGACAACCGCAACTTCAACAGCATGTTCACGGTGTCCCACGGCGCCCACAAGGTCAGTGCCGCCTACCAGCAACTGTCCGGCGACAGCGCCTTTCCGTTCCTCAACGGCGGTGACCCCTACGTGGTCAACCTGGTGACGTTCAACACCTTTACCCGCGCCGAGGAGGATTCCTGGCAGCTGCGTTACGACTATGACTTCGCGGCGCAAGGCATTCCCGGCCTGACCTTCATGACCCGCTACACCGACGGCCGCCACGTCAAGGCGGGCAGCGTCGACAACGGTCGCGAATGGGAGCGCGACACCGATATCAGCTACGTCATCCAGAGCGGTGTGCTCAAGAACGTCAGCCTGCGCTGGCGCAACGTGACCTTCCGTTCCGGCAACGGCTTGACGACCGACCTCGATGAAAACCGCTTGATCGTCGGCTACACCCTGGCGCTTTGGTAATTCCGAAAGGGCGCGGTCGCGGCCGCGCTTCAACCCTTCATCACCTGGAGCAATCGTGATGTCCTCTTCACCTGCAACTCTGCAAAGCTTCATCGCCGGCCGCTGGATCGGCCAACACGGCGCACAAATCCTGCGCAGCGCCATCGACGGCCATGAAATCTTCCGTACCCATGAAGAACGCCCGGACTTCGCCGAAGCCATCGAGCACGGCCGTCGCCAGGGCATCAGCGGCTTGATGGCGCTGGACTTCCAGCAGCGCGCCCAGCGTCTCAAGGCCCTGGCCCTGTACCTGAGCGAGCGCAAGGAACAGCTCTACGCGATCTCCCACCACAGCGGCGCGACCCGTGCCGACAGCTGGATCGACATCGAGGGCGGCAACAGCACGCTGTTCACCTACGCCAGCCTCGGTTCGCGGGAACTGCCGTCGGGCAACGTCGTCCACGAAGGCCCGGCGCTGCAACTGAGCAAAATGGGCACCTTCGCCGGTACCCACATCCTCGTGCCGCGCGGTGGCGTGGCCGTGCACATCAATGCCTTCAACTTCCCGATCTGGGGCATGCTGGAGAAGTTCGCGCCGAGCTTCCTCGCCGGCATGCCGTGCATCGTCAAACCGGCCAGCGCCACCAGCTACCTGACCGAAGCCGTGGTGCGCCTGATGGATGAATCCGGCCTGCTTCCGGCGGGCAGCCTGCAACTGATCATCGGCGGCACCGGCGACCTGCTCGACCGCCTGCAGGGCCAAGACGTGGTGACCTTCACCGGTTCCGCCGACACGGCGGCCAAGCTGCGGGTCAATCCGAACCTGATCCGCAACTCGGTGCCGTTCACCGCCGAAGCCGACTCGCTGAACTGCGCGATCCTCGCCCCGGACGTGACGCCGGACGACGAAGAGTTCGAGCTGTTCATCAAGGAAGTCGCCCGGGAAATGACCACCAAGGCCGGGCAGAAATGCACCGCCATCCGCCGCGCCATCGTGCCGGCCAAACACATCGACGCCGTCGCTACCCGTCTGCGTGATCGCCTGGCCAAAGTGGTGGTCGGCGACCCGTCGGTGGAAGGCGTGCGCATGGGCGCACTGGCTTCCCACGACCAGCAGAAGGACGTGGCCGAGCGCCTGGAAGCCCTGTTGCAGAGCAGCGACATGCTGTTCGGCGCCCGCGACGGTTTCGAACCGCGCGGTGAACATGTCGACAAAGGCGCGTTCTTCGCCCCGACCCTGTTGCAGGCCCGTGACCCGCATGCCGAGGGCGGTGCCCATGACATCGAAGCGTTCGGCCCGGTCAGCACCCTGATGGCCTACGACGATCTTGACGAAGCCCTGGCCCTGGCCGCGCGCGGCAAAGGCAGCCTGGTGGCCAGCCTGGTGACCAAGGATCCGCAGATCGCTGCCAAGGCGATTCCGGTGGCGGCAGCCTTACACGGGCGCCTGCTGGTGCTGGATCGCCACTGCGCCGGTGAATCCACCGGTCACGGCTCACCGCTGCCACAACTCAAGCACGGCGGCCCGGGCCGCGCCGGCGGCGGTGAAGAACTCGGCGGCCTGCGCGCGGTGAAACACTACCTGCAACGCGCGGCGGTGCAAGGTTCGCCCACCATGCTGGCGGCGGTCACCGGCGAATACGTGCGCGGCGCCAAGGTCGTCGAAACCGACGTGCATCCGTTCCGTCGCCATTTCCAGGACCTGCAGATCGGCGAGTCGCTGCTGACTCACCGCCGCACCGTCACCGAAGCCGACCTGGTGAACTTCGGCTGCCTGTCGGGCGACCACTTCTACATGCACTTCGACGACATCGCGGCCAAGGAATCGCAATTCGGCAAGCGCATCGCCCACGGTTACTTCGTACTGTCGGCAGCAGCCGGATTATTCGTATCCCCCGGCGTCGGCCCGGTGCTGGCCAACTATGGCCTGGACACCCTGCGCTTCATCAACCCGGTGGGCATCGGCGACACCATCCAGGCGCGCCTGACCTGCAAACGCAAGATCGACCAGGGCAAGAAGAGCCCGCAGGGGATTCCGCAAGGGGTGGTGGCGTGGGATGTGGAGGTCACCAACCAGTTGGGTGAGCTGGTGGCGAGTTATGACATTTTGACCCTGGTCGTAAAACGCGAAGACTGACGCAACACCTGTAGGAGCGAGCCTGCTCGCGATGACGGCGGGTCAGTCAACATCAATGATCCTGACAGATCGCTATCGCGAGCAGGCTCGCTCCCACAGGGTTCTGGGTTGGTCGAAAAATCTGAGGTCAACCATTTACAACTGTGGGAGCGAGCTTGCTCGCGATGACGGAGTGTCAGTCAACATCAAGGGTCCTGACAGATCGCCATCGCGAGCAAGCTCGCTCCCACAGGTTATTGGGAAATCTGAAAAGTCAGTGCTTGCGCAACCACTCGATAAACAACGCAAACAACTCCGACTGCGAACCCACCGCCAGCTTCAGGTACAGGTTCTTGCGGTGCATGCGTACGGTTTCCGGCGAGATGTTCATCTGGCTGGCCGTGGACTTCACCGAATGCCCGCGCAGCACCATGTGCGCCACTTCCCGCTCGCGCTCGGTGAGCAGTTCACAACCGAAGTTCTCGAACGCCGCCTGCACGCGATGCTTGAGATCGTCGCGCAGGCCTTGCTCGTCATCACGCTCGATCCCGGCACTGCGCAGCAGTCCACGCTGGCTGAATTCGCTGATGAATTCACGCACCAGCGGTTCGACGGCTCGCAGCAGGTTCAACTGTGCGTCGCTCAGGCATTCACCGCCGAAACCCTGATAGAGGCTGACGGAAATCTTCGTGTCATTGCCGGTATCGACGATGTAGTAGCTGTCTTCCGAACAGCCCGCCTTCAGGTAATAGGATTTGTAATAGTCACTGTCGAAGAAGTTGTCCGGGGCGATTTCCTCCAGGTGATAGAAGCCTTGCGCCAACCCCTGCTCCACCGCCAGGCAGAACGGGTCGAGCAAATAGCCCCCGGAAAAATAGCGCTCAAGAATCGAGACCTGATACTCCTGGGCAATCCCGCGCTGATGCAGCAGCTGTGGTGCGCGGTCCTTGCGCTCCAGGCTGATCATCATCGACTCCACGGACACCAGCTGCGCCAATGCTGACGCCAGGTACTGCAGGGCGTCCGGCTCATCGACATGGGCGAATGCCTCGCGCATTCCCCCATGCCATTTGTGCAACGCCCCGAAGGGCATCGCGATCAGCGTATCGTCGTCTGGTTTGCTCATGCCCCGCAGTCTAGCGGGTGCACAGGCCCTTGGTAATAGCCTGTTCAGCGAGTTCATTGGCCGAAGTACTGGCCGCTCTGCTCAAGCTCGGCCGCCACTTCGAGAATGCATGTACGCAAGGTCTCGACGATCTCATCGACCTGGGCAAACGTCAGGATCAGCGGTGGCGACATCACGTTGAGGTGCATGATCGGCCGCACCAGCAAACCCCGGGCCTGCGCCCGCACGTGGATCTTCTCGCCGATGTTGATCTCGTCGGGGAACAGCGCCTTGGTGTGTTTATCGGCGACGAACTCCACGCAGGCCATGAGTTTCTGGCAGCGCACATCCCCCACCAGCGGCAAGTCGCGCAGGGTGGCCAGGCGCTCTTCCAGATAAGCGCCCACCGTGTCGACATGGGCCAGCAGGTTTTCCCGCTCGATGATTTCGATGTTCTTCAGCGCCGCCGTGCAGCACACCGGGTGGCCGCTGTAGGTGAAGCCGTGGGTGAAGCAGCGGCCCTTGCCGGGCTCGGCGATGACTTTCCAGATGCGCTCGGAAAAGATGCACGCGCCCAGCGGCAGGTAGGCCGAGGTCAGGCCCTTGGCGGTGGTGATGATGTCGGGCTGCACGTCGAACACATCCCGGGAAGCGAAGAACTTGCCGAGGCGCCCGAACGAGGTCACCACCTCGTCGGCGACGAACAGGATGTCGTAGCGCTGGCAGACGTCCCACATGCGCTTGAGGTAGCCCCGGGGCGGAATGATCACTCCGCCCGAGCCCATGATCGGCTCGGCAAAGAAAGCGGCGACCTTGTCCGCGCCGATGGCCAGGATCTTGTCTTCGAACTCCTTGACCAGGAACTCGAGGAACTGTGCCTCGTCCATGCCGTCCGGCGCGCGGTACGGGTTGGGGTTGGAGACGTGGTGGATCAGCGGGTTGGCGTAATCGAACTCCGGCACCCGGTCGGCGGCCTTGTTGCCGATCGACATGGTCAGGGTGGTGGAGCCGTGATAGGCGTTGAACCGGGCGATGACGTGCTTCTTTTCCGGCTTGCCGCGGCAGTTCTGGTAGTACTGGATCAGCCGGTAAGCAGTGTCCACCGCGGTGGAGCCGCCGGTGGTCAGGAACACATGGTCGAGATCGCCGGGAGCCAGGCTGGCGAGTTTTTCGCACAGCTGGATGGCGACGTTGTTCGACATGTCGGAAAACGGATTCGAATAGGCCAGCTGGCGCACCTGGTCGGCGATGGCCTCGGCCATTTCCTCGCGGCCCAGGCCGATGTTGGTGCACCACATGCCGCCCACCGCATCGAGAAAGCGGTTGCCCTGGGTGTCGTAGATGTAGGCGCCATCGCCGGCAACGATGTTCAACGAGCCTTGTTCGGCGTGTTCGTCGAACATGTGGTAGCCGTGCATGTGATGGGCCTTGTCGGCCTTGACCAGCCGGGACTCGTCCGCTGGGGAGAAAACGCTGCGTGTTGGCGTCGCCATAAATAAACCTCTAACCGAAATGACTCACGATCGAACAAATCAGATGCCGCTTTTCACGGTGCTCCAGACCCGGGTAATCGCCCGCATGTCCTTGGCGTCCTGGGTCTTCTGCGGGAACAGGCGCTTGCGGGTCTGTGCATCGGGGTAGATCGCCGGGTTGTCGCGCACTTCGGCGTTCAACAGGGGCGTGGCCGCTGCGTTACTGTTGGCGTAATTGATGTAGTCACTCACATCCGCCATCACCTGCGGCTGCATCAGGTATTCCAGGAATTTGTGCGCATTGGCGACGTGCGTCGCATCGGCCGGGATGTACAGGTTGTCGAACCAGATCAGCGAGCCTTCCTTGGGGATGAAGTACGCCAGGTTGATCTGCTTCCTGGCTTCTGCCGCGCGGGCCATGGCCGTGGCGTAATCGCCGGACCAGGTCATGGCCATGCACACATCGCCGTTGGGCAGGCTGGTCAGGTAATTGACCGAGTCGAATTTGCGGATGTAGGGCCGCACCGACAACAGCAAGTCCTGGGCGGCCTTCAAATCCTCCGGCGCGGCGCTTCTCGGGTCGCGTCCCAGATACGTCAAGGCCATGGGGATGACTTCGGTCGGCGCATCGAGCAGGGTCACGCCACAGTCGGCGAAGCGCGAGACGATCTTCGGATCGAAGATCATCGCCAGCGAACCGATCGGCGCGTCCGGCATGCGTTCCTTGATCTTGTCGACGTTGTAGGTCACGCCGTTGCTGCCCCAGGTGTAGGGCGCCGAGTACTGGGTGCCGGGGTCGTAGCCTTGCAGATCCTCGAGGACTTGCGGGTCGAGGTTGGTCCAGCCCGGCAGCTGTTTTTTGTCCAGCGGCTGGAACACCTTGGCCTTGATCAGGGGTGGCGCGAGTGACGCGTTCAATACGATCAGGTCATAACCGGAATGGCCGGTGAGCAACTTGGCCTGTACCGTTTCATAAGAGTCGAAGGTGTCGTAGACCACCTTGATACCGGTGGCCTTTTCGAAGTCGGCGATGGTTTTTTCACCGATGTAATCCGCCCAGTTGTACAGCCGCAGCGTATTGCTCTCGTCCCCTTGTGCGGCGTAGGCATGAAAGGTCAGCGGTACAACAAACAGACTGGAAATCACCTTAAGCAGTGTCTTGCCCATAGCAAATGCACCTTATAGCGAGTTCGGCTCTGGATGAGCGGATGCCTCCACTATTGGTCGATTGGCCGGGCGGAACCATACCCCGAATGGGTGTGTGTCGTTTTTGGCACACCGGCATGGCAAAAAGCGGCAGCGCAGTTGACCCGTTTTGCCATAGATCGGGATTTGTCCGACGCTTAAAGTGGCAGCCTGAACCGACCCTGCGGAGCCTGCGATGACAGAATTGATCAAACACGAGCAACGCGACGGCGTGTTGACGCTGACCATCGACCGCCCGGACAAGCTCAACGCGCTGAACAACGCCATGTACACGCAACTGGCCGACCTGTTACTGGCCGCCGACGAAGACCCGCAGACCGGCGTGATCATCCTCACCGGCGGCCCGACCTGCTTCACCAGTGGCAATGACCTGGTGGATTTCCTCCAGCATCCGCCGACGCATCTGGACGCCCCGGCGTTTCGCCTGATGAAAGTCGTCACGCACCTGCAAAAGCCGCTGATCGCGGCAGTCTGCGGGGCAGCCATCGGCATCGGCACCACCTTGCTGCTGCATTGCGATCAGGTGCTGGTCACCCGCAACGCCAAGCTGCGCATGCCGTTCGTCAACATCGGCCTGTGCCCGGAATTCGGTGCCAGCCTGTTGCTGCCCCGTCGACTCGGCCACGCCCGCGCCGCGAACCTGCTCCTGCTGGGCAACGGCCTGGACGGCAACGACGCGGTGAACTGGGGCATCGCCAACGAAGCCTTCGACGACGGCGAGCAATGCCTGGCAGCGGCCAGAAAAATCGCCCAGCGCTTTTTGGCCCTGCCCCAGGAGGCCTTGCGCCAGTCCCGGCAGTTGATGAAACAGGCGACGTTGCCGGAACTGGAAGCCACCCTGCGCGAAGAAAACACGCTGTTCATCCAGCGCCTGAATACCGACGAGGCGAAAACCGCCTTGAACGCCCTGCTCAATCGCAGTACAGACAAGAATCCACCGAAAGGAAACCAGCCATGAACACTCCAGAAATCTACGTCGTCAGCGCCGCCCGTACCGCCATCGGTACGTTCGGCGGTTCGCTCAAGGACGTGCCCCTGGCCGACCTCGCGACCACGGCCGTGAAAGCCGCCCTGGAACGAGCCGCCGTGGACCCGGCGCTCGTTGGCCATCTGGTGATGGGCAACGTGATCCCGACCGAAACCCGCGACGCCTACATCTCCCGCGTCGCCGCGATGAACGCCGGCATCCCGAAGGAAACCCCGGCCTACAACGTCAACCGCCTGTGCGGTTCGGGCCTGCAAGCGATCATCAACGCCGCCCAGACCCTGATGCTCGGCGATGCCGACATCGTCGTCGGCGCCGGTGCCGAATCCATGAGCCGCGGTCCGTACCTGATGCCTTCGGCCCGTTGGGGTTCGCGCATGGGCAACGCCCAGGTCATCGACTACATGCTCGGCATCCTGCATGACCCCTTCCATGGCATCCACATGGGCATCACCGCCGAAAACGTCGCCGCGCGCAACGGCATCACCCGCGAAATGCAGGACGCCCTGGCCCTGGAAGACCAGAAACGCGCGGCACACGCGATTGCCAACGGCTTCTTCAGCGAGCAGATCGCGACCGTGGAAATCCAGGATCGCAAAGGCGTCAAACTGTTCAGCGTCGACGAACACCCGCGCGCCACGTCCCTGGAACAGCTGGCAGCCATGAAGCCGGCGTTCAAGAAGGACGGCTCGGTCACCGCCGGCAACGCCTCGGGTCTGAACGACGGCGCCGCCGCGCTGGTCATGGCCAGCGGCAACGCGGTCCAGGCCAACAACCTGAAGCCACTGGCCCGCCTGGTCAGCTACGCCCACGCCGGCGTCGAACCGGAATTCATGGGCCTGGGCCCGATCCCGGCCACCCGCCTGGCGCTCAAGCGCGCCGGCCTGACCGTCGCCGACCTGGACGTGATCGAAGCCAACATCGCCTTCGCCGCCCAGGCCTGCGCCGTCAGCCAGGAACTGGACCTCGACCCGGCCAAGGTAAACCCGAACGGCTCGGGCATCGCCCTGGGCCACCCGGTGGGCGCGACCGGCGCGATCATCGCCACCAAGGCCATCCACGAACTGCACCGCACCGGCGGCCGTTACGCGCTGGTGACCATGTGCATCGGTGGCGGCCAGGGGATTGCGGCGATTTTCGAACGCGTCTAAGCAATCGCCGCAAAAAAGGCCGGTGATCGCGCAGATCACCGGCCTTTTTCATTCCGGTAAACCAGTCGCGATCCCCTGTGGGAGCGAGCTTGCTCGCGATGGCGGCGTGTCAGGCACCATCATTGTTGACTGGACTACCGCTATCGCGAGCAAGCTCGCTCCCACAGTGGTTCTCTAGCGCACACAGAATCTCCTTCTCTCTGAACAAAGCACCTGACGACCGGCAGCAAAAACCATTTGCCACAAAATATTACATACGTCATATTACAGGCATCATAATTAACGCCGCCTGACAGGTATCCCTCCATGACCAGCATGTCCGCCGTTGAACCCGACCTGGACGCCCCGGTGAAACCGGCAAAACGCCCCCTGCTCAAGCGTCTGCTCCTGCCAACAATGGGCATCGCAGCGTTGGTGTTGGCCGGGGTGTATGGCGCGCATTGGTGGACGGCCGGGCGTTTCATCGAAGAAACCGACGATGCCTACATCGGCGGTGACGTAACGGTGATCGGGCCAAAGGTGGCGGGTTATATCGATGAAGTGCTGGTGACCGATAACCAGAAGGTCAAGGCCGGCGATGTGCTGATCCGTCTCGATTCGCGCGACTACCGCGCCAACCTGGCCAAGGCCGAAGGCGCAGTGGCCGCCCAGGAAGCCTTGCTGGCCAACCTCGACGCCACCGAAGAACTGCAACGGGCCGTCATCGGCCAGGCCCGTGCCGGCATCGACGCCGCCGGTGCCGAAGCCACCCGTTCGCGGGATGACGATGCCCGCTACAAAAAACTGGTGTCCACCAACGCCGTCTCGGTGGAAAGCGCCCAGCGGGCCAATGCCACGTTCAAGACGGCCCAGGCGCAAAGCAACCGCGCCCAGGCGGAATTGCTGGCCGCTCAGCGCCAGTTGAATGTGATCGACACCCAGAAACAACAGGCCCGGGCCGCCTTGATCCAGGCCAGGGCCGAGCGCGATCTGGCGCAATTGAATGTCGGCTACACCGAACTGAAGGCACCGGTTGACGGCGTGATCGGCAACCGTCGGGCACGGGTCGGCGCCTATGCCCAGGCCGGCGCGCAATTGCTCTCGGTGGTGCCTTCCAGCGGCCTGTGGGTCGACGCCAACTTCAAGGAAGACCAACTGGCGCACATGGTGCCGGGGCAACGGGTGGTGATCCGGGCCGACGTGCTGTCGGGGCAGGCGTTCCACGGTCACCTGGACAGCCTCGCCCCCGCCAGCGGTTCGCAATTCAGCGTATTGCCACCGGAAAACGCCACCGGCAACTTCACCAAGATCGTGCAGCGGGTACCGGTGCGGATTCACCTCGACCCGGCCGACAGTGTGCTCGGCCACCTGCGTCCGGGGTTGTCGGTGACCGCTGAAGTGGACACGCGCAAGGCGCCTGATGCGCCAGCCGTAGCCAGCGCGCCATGAGCCGCGCCCTCGCCGCCCCGGCGCAACCGTTCAATGCCGCGGACATGGCAACGGCCACCAAGGTCTTCGCCTTTGCCAGTATGTGCATTGGCATGTTCATTGCGCTGCTGGATATCCAGATTGTCTCGGCCTCGTTGCGTGACATCGGCGGCGGACTCTCCGCCGGCACCGACGAAACCGCGTGGGTGCAAACCAGTTACCTGATCGCCGAGATTATCGTGATTCCGCTGTCGGGCTGGTTGTCCCGGGTGTTTTCCACGCGCTGGCTGTTCTGCGCATCGGCGGTGGGCTTCACCCTGACCAGCCTGCTGTGCGGCGTGGCCTGGAACATCCAGAGCATGATCGCCTTCCGTGCCCTGCAAGGCTTTCTCGGCGGTTCGATGATCCCGATGGTGTTCACCACGGCGTTCGTGTTCTTCACTGGCAAGCAACGGGTGATCGCCGCCGCGACCATAGGCGCAGTGGCGTCCCTGGCGCCGACACTGGGGCCGGTCATCGGTGGCTGGATCACCGACATCTCGTCCTGGCACTGGCTGTTCTACATCAACCTGGTGCCGGGGATTTTCGTCGCGGTTGCCGTGCCAATGCTGGTCAAGATAGACCAGCCCGAACTGTCGCTGCTCAAAGGCGCGGATTACTTGAGCATGGTGTTTCTGGCGCTGTTCCTCGGCTGCCTGGAATACACCCTCGAAGAAGGCCCGCGCTGGAACTGGTTCAGCGACCGCACGATACTGACCACCGCATGGATCAGCGGCCTGGCCGGGCTGGCGTTCATCGGCCGGACCCTGCACGTGGCCAATCCGATTGTCGACCTGCGCGCCCTGAAGGATCGCAACTTTGCCCTGGGCTGCTTCTTCTCGTTCGTCACCGGCATCGGCCTGTTCGCCACCATTTACCTGACGCCGCTGTTCCTCGGCCGGGTGCGTGGCTACGGAGCGCTGGACATTGGTCTGGCGGTTTTCTCCACCGGGGTGTTCCAGATCATGGCGATTCCGCTGTATGCCTTTCTGGCCAACCGCGTCGACCTGCGCTGGATCATGATGACCGGCCTCGGGCTGTTCGCGTTATCGATGTGGGATTTCAGCCCGATCACCCATGACTGGGGGGCCAGGGAGCTGATGTTGCCGCAAGCCTTGCGCGGGATTGCCCAGCAACTGGCGGTGCCGCCCGCGGTGACGCTGACCCTCGGCGGCCTGGCACCGGCGCGGCTCAAACATGCCTCCGGGCTGTTCAACCTGATGCGTAACCTCGGCGGGGCCATCGGCATCGCCGCCTGTGCGACCATTCTCAACGACCGCACCAACCTGCATTTCACCCGGCTGGCGGAAAACCTCAACAGCACCAACGAGGCCCTCAACCAATGGCTGTCCCAGGTAGGCAACAACTTCGCCGCCCTTGGCCAGAGCGGTGACGCCGGGGTCACCGCCAGCCTGCATCAGCTATGGTTGCTGACCTACCGCGAAGCCCAGACACAAACCTATGGCGACGCGTTTCTGATGATCGGGGTGTGCTTCGTCATCGCCACGGCGATGGTGCCCCTGATGCGCAAGGTGCAACCACCGGCCGCGCCGAGTGCCGATGCCCATTGAGGCATCGGCGGTTTGTTGAACATCAGGCCTGAGGCGTTTTACGGAAGCCGACCGCCAGGCGGTTCCAGCTGTTGATGGTGCTGATGGCGACGCTCAGGTCGACCATTTCCCTGGGCGTGAACTGTGCGCTGACCACTTCGTAGTCTTCGTCCGAGGCGTGGGTCAGGCTGAGCTGGGTCAGGGATTCGGTCCACAGCAGCGCCGCGCGTTCACGCTCGGTGAAAAACGGCGCCTCGCGCCAGGCCGTCACGGCGAACAGACGACGCGGGGTTTCGCCACCCTTGATCGCATCGGCGGTGTGCATGTCGATGCAGAAGGCACAGCCGTTGATCTGCGAAGCGCGCAGCTTGACCAGTTCAATCAGGTTTTTTTCCAGCGGCAGCTTCGACACTGCGGTTTCCAGGGTGATCATCGCCTTGAGGGCGTCGGGGCTGGCAGTGTAGAAATCGATACGGGGTTGCATGACGTGCTCCAGGGCAAGTGGGTGTGTCGCTACGTTAGTCCCTCGGTTGGTCTGCACAAATAGCCAATATTCCAGAAGTCGAGGAGGCCATTGGCGCGGGTGTGATGGGTTTCACTCTTCACTTTTGGTGAATTCACTGCCGTCATCGCGAGCAAGCTCGCTCCCACAGGGAAATGCACTCAAATGTGGGAGCGAGCTTGCTCGCGATCCGCGCAGCGGCCATTCACCACCGAGCTCAAACCCGATTGCGCAACCACCGCAGAAAGCCCTTTTTCTCCACCGCCACCGGCAGCTCCTGAGTCAGGGTTTTCGCTTTTTGCAGCCGGTAATCGAGCAAGGCTTTCATTGCACTGTTGATGTCGTGACGGGCATCCAGGCACGGCTTGAGGTAGGACTTTTCGATGCGGTACAGGCCACAGAATGTCTTGGCGGTAAACTGCGCAGGCAGCGCGCTGTCGGTGAGAATACCCGCCTCGCCGATCACCTCCCCCGGCCCCATGCGTCCGGATTCGTAGGGCATTCCGTGGCGCATCAAGGTCACCGAGATCACCCCGGATTCGATAATGAACAAGTGATCGCTGACCTCCTCCGCTTCCAGGATCACTTCCCCGGCGCGAAAGGTTTGCAGGGTCATGTTCTGGCTGAACGTGTCTTTCTCTTCCTGACGCAGGGTGGAGAAAATCGGCGAGCTGTCCAGCAAGGCCCGCTTGCGTGTCGAGTTGATCGGCGGGCTGGGCTCCACGCTCGACAACAAATTGACCCCGGAGGCCTGCAAGTGCCGGTAGGCCAGGTCGTACAGCTGGTTGCGCACTGAGCGTTTCTCGTCCATCGACGCGACAAAACCGTTGATTTCGTAGACCGCGCCGGTGTTGCTGGCACTTTTGAGACCGACGCTCGGCGAGGGTGTTTCCAGCAGAAAGCGGCAACCTTGCATGGCCCGCTCCAACGCGTCGATCACCGTGTTCGGCCTCGCGTGGGGGCTCACTTCCAGGGATACGGAGATACCGAACATGTCGTTCGGCCTGCTGAAATTGATGATCTTGGCCTTGGCCGCCAGGGAGTTGGGAATCACCGCCATGCAGCCCTGGGAGGTCTGCAGGCGGGTGGCGCGCCAGTCGATGTCGGTCACCTTGCCCTCCATGCCGTCGATGGAGATGTAGTCATCCAGTTGATAAGGCTTGGTGGTGTTGAGGACGATCCCGGAGAACACGTCGCTGAGGGTACTTTGCAACGCCAGGCCGACGACAATCGCCAACGCACCGGAGGTGGCCAGCACGCCCTTGACCGGCAGTTCCAGCACATAGGCCAGGGCCGCTATCACCGCGATCAGGAAAATCACCGCGCCGAGCAAATCCTGGAGCAAGCGTCCGGTATGCCCCACCCGCTGCATCATCACCGCGCCGATCAGTACGGTCAGGGTCCGCGCGCCGAACAACCACCAGCCGATCTGCAAGCCGGTGGCGGCCAGGTGCAGCGGCACGTTATCGGCCCAGGGCGGCGGCTCCATCGGGTTCAGGCCTTCGTTGAACAACAGGAGGCTGAACAACGAGAAAATCACCACGCGCACCAGCAGCCGCCAGCCACTGCCGGCGGCGCTGAGCAAGTACCACAACCCGAGATCAATCAGGATCAGCGCCATGGCGCAGATCAATGGGTGTTCAGTGAGCAATGACAGCATCAAGCAACTCCATCCAGGGCCAATGACGCGAAGATCGCATGGATTGGCACTAGTGTAGGAGCAATTGATTTGGCGGGATTCCGCAATCGCCACAAAAACAAATGTGGGAGCGGGCTTGCTCGCGAAGGCGGTGTGTCAGGCAACGTTTATGTTGATTGACATAGCGCCTTCGCGAGCAAGCCCGCTCCCACAGGGGGATGCGTGACGCCGAAGTTATTTGCTGTTGGTCAGCGTGCTGTAGCTGGTCATCAGGTTGCGGTAGTCCGGAATATGGTTGGAGAACAGCGTGCCCAACCCTTCGATATCGTTGCGCCAGTCGCGGTGCAGTTCACAGGCCAGGCCGAACCAGGTCATCAATTGCGCGCCCTGGGCGGTCATGCGGCTCCATGCCGATTCGCGGGTCAGTTCGTTGAAGGTGCCGGACGCGTCGGTAACCACGAACACATCAAAGCCTTCGGCCAGCGCCGACAGTGCCGGGAACGCCACGCAGACTTCCGTCACTACGCCGGCGATGATCAGTTGTTTCTTGCCGGTGGCCTTGATTGCCTTGACGAAGTCCTCGTTGTCCCAGGCGTTGATCTGGCCTGGGCGAGCGATGTACGGCGCGTCGGGGAACTGTGCCTTGAGCTCCGGCACCAGCGGGCCGTTGGGGCCGGTTTCGAAACTGGTGGTGAGGATGGTCGGCAGCTTGAAGTACTTGGCCAGGTCGGCCAGCGCCAGCACATTGTTCTTGAAGCGATCAGGATCGATGTCGCGGACCAGTGACAGCAGGCCGGTCTGATGATCCACCAGCAGAACGGCGGCGTTGTCCTTGTCCAGACGCTTGTAGGAAGTGGTCATTGCAGTAATCCTCGCAGGTTATCGATGCCGATTGGAGATCGGCGTGGGGCAGCCGGTTAGCGCTGGGAATCCAGCGCCTCGTGTTCGTTCGCCACTTGCTGGGCCTTGAGGTAGCTCTCTATCAGCAATTGATAATGCGGCATGGCCTGGGCGTAGACAGCGGCCCACTGTTCGGCATCGGGGCGGTTCCACGAGCCTTGCAGCTCGGAGAGCGTCGCCATGATGTCGATCGGCACCACCCCGGCCTGGGCCAGGCGGGCAACGGTCAGGTCAGTGGCCAGTTTCGAGTGGTTGCCTGAGGCGTCGACCACCGCAAACACCTTGTAGCCTTCATGCACGGCGGCGATGGACGGGAACGCCAGGCACACACTGGTCAGGGTGCCGGCGATCACCAGGGTTTTCTTGCCGGTGGCTTTGACCGCTGCGTGAAACTCCGGGTTGTCCCAGGCATTGATTTCGCCTTTGCGCGCCACGTACTGCGCATGGGGTGCGGCCTCGTGGATTTCCGGGATCAACGGCCCGTTCGGTCCTTGCGGAACCGAGGCAGTGGTAATCACCGGCATTTTCAGCAAGGTCGCGGCCTTGGCCAGGGCAATGGCGTTGGCGCGCAGTTGGGGCACGTCCATGTCCTTGACGATCTGGAACAGTCCGCTCTGGTGATCGATCAACAGCATCGCGCTGTCATTGGGATCGATGGTCGGTTTCTGGCCGTTGAAGTTGGCCGCGTAGACAGTACTCATGTGCGTTTCCTCTTTCTTTTGGGCAACAGCCATCCCTGGCCTGAAAACCGGCCTACTCATCCTGTGTAGAGTCGGGTGTTGAAGCGCTGCGAATTAAGCGTGCATCCGGCCGAAGCGGCCGGACTGGAAGTCGGCGAAGGCCTGGTGGATTTCTTGCTCGGTGTTCATCACGAACGGCCCGTGGCCGACGATCGGCTCATCGATCGGCTCGCCGCTGAGCAACAGCACCACCGCGTCTTCGCTGGCTTCGAGGGTCATCTGATCGCCCTTGCGATCGAACAGGGCGAGTTGCCCCTGGCGCACCGATTCCAGACCGTTGACCTGAACCGTGCCACGCAAGACCACCAGTGCGGTGTTGCGCCCTTCATGCAGGTCAAGGGTGAGCAACTTGCCGGCATTCAAACGAATGTCCCACAGGTCGACCGGGGTAAAGGTGCGTGCCGCGCCCTTGTGGCCGTCGAACTCACCGGCGATCAGGCGCAGGCTGCCGGCGTTGTTTTTCAAGGCGATGCTCGGGATGTCAGCATCGAGAATCGTCTGGTAGCCGGGATCGGCCATTTTGTCCCTGGCCGGCAGGTTGACCCACAGTTGCACCATCTCCAGGGTGCCACCGCTTTTGGCGAAACCGTCGGAGTGAAACTCTTCGTGCAGGATCCCCGAGGCCGCGGTCATCCATTGCACATCGCCGGGGCCGATCTTGCCGCCGCTGCCGGTGGAGTCCCGATGCTCCAGTTCGCCCTTGTAAACGATAGTCACGGTTTCAAAACCACGATGAGGATGCTGACCAACGCCACGTCGCTCGGTGGTCGGGGTGAATTCAGCGGGGCCGGCGTGATCGAGCAACAGGAACGGGCTGATGTGTTTGCCCAGGTTGTCGTAGGAAAACAGCGTGCGAACCGGAAAACCGTCGCCAACCCAATGGGTCCGTGGACTGGTGTAGATACCGATGATGTTTTTCATGGTGTCTCCTGATGAGGGGGTGAATCCATGGACAAAGCTTAAAACCGTGACCTTTGCTGCGCTAGACTGCAAAAATCAGCTTTAGCGTTCTATTTGGAGAACGATGGTGGAAGACCTCAACACCCTCTACTACTTCACCCAGGTGGTGGAGCATCACGGTTTCGCTGCGGCCGGCCGGGCACTGGACATGCCCAAGTCGAAGCTCAGCCGACGCATTGCCGAGCTTGAAGAACGCCTCGGCGTGCGCCTGCTGCACCGCACCAGCCGGCATTGCTCATTGACGGAAATCGGCCAGGCCTATTACCAGCGCTGCCTGGCCATGCGGGTGGAGGCGGAAAGCGCCGCCGAACTGATCGAACGCAACCGCTCCGAGCCTCAGGGCATAGTGCGTATCAGTTGCCCGACGGCGCTGCTTAACACCTGGGTCGGGCCGATGCTGACCCGCTACATGCTCAAGTACCCGTTGGTGGAAGTGTTCATCGAGAGCACCAACCGCCGGGTCGACCTGATTCACGAAGGCATCGACATTGCGCTGCGGGTACGCTTTCCACCGCTGGAAAACACCGACATGGTGATGAAGGTGCTGGGCAATAGCACCCAGAGCGTGGTCGGCAGCCCGGCCTTTTTATCGCGCCTGTCGACACCGGCCTCCCCGGCCGACCTCAGCGGCTTACCAAGCCTGCACTGGGGCGCGGCGCAGCGCGAATATCAGTGGGAACTGTTCGGCGCCGATGGCAGCACGGCGATGATCCGGCATGCCCCGCGCATGGTCACCGATGACCTGTTGGCCTTGCGCCATGCGGCGGTCGCCGGGATCGGCATCGTGCACCTGCCCAGCGTGGTGGTGCGCGATGAAATCGCTGCCGGGCAACTGGTGGAACTGGTGCCGGGCTGGGCACCGAAGAGCGGTGTGATCCATGCGATCTTCCCCTCGCGTCGAGGGTTGCTGCCATCGGTGCGCACGTTGATCGATTTTCTCGGGGAGGAATTCAGCCGCAGTGATATTGCTTGAAGGCAGCGGCAAGCTTTGAAGTGCGGGGGGAAAGATTCTGAAACCGAGTCGCCCCCTTCGCGAGCAAGCCCGCTCCCACAGGGAAATGTATTCCAAATGTGGGAGCGGGCTTGCTCGTGAAGGCGCCGGATCAGACACCATCACCCCACCAGACTGCCGATGATTCTTGATTTGCGGTAAACATTGCTTTGCCAATCCAGCGGTTTTTCTCACGGATGCAGGCGCGGATACTGCCGCCCATTCCCACTGCAACCTCTGGAGTCATCAATGTCCATTCCCGCTTTCGGCCTGGGTACGTTTCGCTTGCAAGGCCAGGTGCTCATCGATTCGGTGAGCACCGCCCTGGCGCTTGGTTACCGGGTGATCGATACCGCACAAATCTACGAGAACGAAGCCGAGGTCGGAGAGGCTATCGCCGCCAGCGGCATCGCCCGGAAGGACCTGTTCATCACCAGCAAGATCTGGGTCGCCAACCTGGCCGGTGATCGACTGATCGACAGCCTGAAGGAAAGCCTGGACAAACTGCAGACCGATTACCTGGACCTGACCCTGATCCACTGGCCGTCGCCGGACGATCAAGTGCCTGTCGCAACGTTCATGGGCGCCCTGCTCGAGGCCAAACGCATGGGCCTGACGCGGCAGATCGGCGTGTCCAACTTCACCCTCGACCTGATGAAACAGGCGATTGCGGCCATCGGCGCCGAGCACATCGCCGCGAACCAGATCGAACTGCACCCCTACCTGCAAAACCGCAAGGTCGTCGCGTTCGCGCAAAGCCAGGGCATTGGCATCACGTCCTACATGACCCTGGCGTACGGTGAAGTCCTCAAGGACCCGCTCATCCAGCAGATCGCCGAACGCCTGCAAGCGACGCCGGCTCAGGTCACCCTGGCGTGGGCCATGCAATCGGGTTACTCGGTGATCCCGTCGTCCACTCGCCGGACAAACCTGGAAAGCAACCTGAAGGCTCGCGAACTGACCTTGAGCGAGGCCGACATGGCCTTGATCGCAACACTGGACCGCGGCCACCGTTTGACCAGCCCCAAAGGCATCGCACCGGATTGGGATTGATCCTCAGTCCTGCTCGAGACGCTGGTCCAGGCGGGCCATGGCTTGCTGCAACTGGTCGACAGCGGCGTCGATCAGTGCCGCGCGGCCGTCATTGCACGCCCGCTCCAGTTGTTCGCAACACTCGACCAGGGCAAGCGCTCGCACCATCAGCGCCCCGCCCTTGATCCGGTGTGCCAGCGTCTGCAAACCCGGGCGATTGCCGCTGGTGTGCAAGGCCAGTAAATGCATGCGGTCCTCGCGGTTGGTCAACGCCAGATCGTGCAGCAGTTGATCGATCAGCTCACGATCCGATTCCGCATAGCGCTCCAGCCCGCTCAAGTCGAACTCGGCCAAACCTGGATCGTCATTTGCCGCCGGGGGAGCGCTGGAAAACCGCTGGGCCAGCCACGCCTGCAAATCCACCAGGCGAATGGGTTTGAACAGGCAATCGTCCATGCCCGCCGCCTGACACCGGGCTTTTTCCTCGGCCTGCGCATTGGCGGTAAAGCCCAGGATCAGCGTCGGCGACAGCCCCTGCAGCCGCTCTTGCTCACGTATCGCGCCGGCCAATTCGTAACCGCTGAGCACCGGCATGTTGCAGTCGGTAATGACCAGTTCGAAACCCTGTCCGAAACCCTGTCCGCGCCACTGTTCAAGCCCCTGCGCCCCGTTCTCCGCCAGCACCACACTGTGGCCCAGATAGCTCAGCTGCCGCGAGAGCAGCAGGCGATTGGCCGGGTAATCGTCGACCACCAGGATCGACAACGCCCGGGTCGTGAGCCGTGCCGAGTCCTGGGCCATCTCCCCCGCGGGCAACGCTGGCAGGGCGGGCAGCACCAGGCTGATGTCCACCCGAGTGCCGCGCCCAAGCTCACTGTCGAGATGCAACTGCCCGCCCATCATTTCGCACAGGGTGCGACTGATCACCAGACCCAGGCCGGACCCTTGCCGGGCAGTCTGCTGATTGTTATCGGCCTGCACGAACGGGCTGAACAGGCGTTGCTGGTCGAAAGCGCTGATGCCGATGCCGCTGTCTTCGATCCGTACGCTGACGGCGAGATGCGCCGGAGCTTGCGGCCGCACTCGCAGTGTCAGGCTCACCTGGCCTTCACGGGTGAACTTGATCGCGTTGCTCAGCAGATTGGACAGCACTTGTTTGAAGCGCACGGGATCGAGCATCACATCGCGGTCACTGTGTTCGGCGAGCTCGACCCGCCATTGCAGATTCTTCTGAATCGCCAACCCTTCGAACACCCGGCAGACCGACGCCACCAGCGCATGCAGGTTGACCCGCTCCGGCGCCAGCGACAAATGCCCCGATTCGATCCGGGCGACATCCAGAATGTCGCCGATCAAATCCAGCAACTGCTGCCCGGCGTTGGACGCCACCTCGATGGCGGCGCGGTCGGTCACCCCTTCATCGGCCCGCTTCAGCGCCAGCTCGAGCATGCCGATCAAAGCGTTCATCGGCGTGCGGATTTCATGGCTCATGGTGGCCAGGAACGTGGTCTTGGCCCGGTTGGCGTCGTCCGCCGCGTCCTTGGCTTCCTGCAATTGCCCGAGCAATTGCTGACGCTGGCGAATCTGCCGGCGTTGCCAGACGATCCCGGCCAATGCGAGCAACAGCAAGACCCCCGCCAGCGCAAACGCCTGCACGATCGCCTGCCGGTGTCGCAGCCAGTAACTCTGCTCGACCATCGAGTCATAACGCCAGGGTTGAGTCAGCTCGTCGATTTCTTCGGGCGGAATGCTGAGCAGCGCTTTGTCCAGGATCGAATGCAGCTCAGTGGCCTCGCGACTGGTCGCCAGGGTGCTGCGGGCGGGGTCGGTGCCCACGGTGCTGGTCACTTGCAGGCGATCGCGATACTGCCGGGAAATCAGGTAACGGGCGCTGATCAAGGAGTTGATGCCGCCGTGGGCCTTGCCCTGGGCGACCATTTCCATGGCATCCGTCGACAGCGGCGCATCCACCATCTGGATCTGCGGGTAATGCTTGCGAAGGTACTCACCGGCAATGTTGCCCTGAGTCAGCGCCAGCGTCCTTCCCGCCATGTCATCCAGCGTCCTGGGACTGTCCGCGGCTACGCGAGTCACCAGTACCGAAGGGCTGCTCAGAAACGCCCGGGTGAACAGCAGTTCATCTTCACGCTGGGAGCTGAGGCCGATACCGGCCAGCACATCGATCTGTCCATTTCTGATGCCGGTCATCATCTCGGCCACCGACTTCATGCCGCGGATGTCAAATTGCAGCCCGGTGCGCACACTGATTTTCGCCAGCAGATCGACACCGATGCCGCGAAACTTGCCTTCGCTGTCGATAAATGAAATGGGCGGGATATTTTCGTTGATCGCGACCCTCACGCGCGGGTGGCGTTCGAGCCAGAGCTGTTCGGCCACGCTCAATTGCAATGACTGGGTGCCGGGGATAGACACCCCGTTTGCCCCCCAACGACGCAGGATGTTCATTTGTTCATTGGTGGTGATGGCCGCCAGCGCCTTGTTGACGATGTGCAACAGCGAATCGTTGTCGCGGGCCATCGCAAAGGCAAAACGCCCGGACTCCATGGGCGAGAAGTCGGTCAGTTGCACGTTGTTCAGGTAGTTCTTGCTGATCAGATAGTGGGCATTGATCGCATCGCCCAGGTAGACATCGGCCTGGCCGAAAGCCACGGCCCCCATCGCCGCCAGCGTCGAGGGAAACAGCTGGACCTGCGCCCTGGAATAGAACTGTTGCACGCTGTATTCGGGCAAGTAGTGATACAGCATCACCAACCGCTTGCCGGCCAGGGTCGGGTCGAGCACCGGAGGGAAATCGGTACGCGTGACCAGCACCGGCTGATCGACTGCGTAAGCGCTGGACATCTGTAGCTGCGGATCTTCCGCCTCAAATCGATTGGCCGTTCCCAGCAAGTCCGCCCGCCCCTCCTTGATGGCCTGCACCGCGTCGGCTCGCGACGGATAACAGTGCACCTCTACGACGACGTTCAACAACTGTTCGAGCAACCCGGCGTAATCGGCTGTCAGGCCTTCGAACACCTTGCCCGCCGTATTGAACTCGAAGGGGGGATAGTCCGGCGCCGAGACCGCCAGCACCAATCGGCCCTTTTGCTGCAGCCAGCGCAACTCGGTGTCCGACAACCCGGCGCTCAGGCCTTCGGCACTCGAGCGTCCCAACAAGGTCAATGACTGTTGCGCACAGACACTCGATGACCAAAGAAGAAGGCCCGTCAGCACCCAACCCGCCAGCCATCGGAGAAGGTTCATTCAGATCAGATGATTGCGCAGGGCGAAATCCCTCAAGTGCACCGACGAGCTCATGTTGAGCTTGAGGGTGAGTCGGGTCTTGTAGGTACTGACGGTCTTGTAGCTCAGGTGCATGATCTCGGCGATTTCCAGGTTTTTCGAACCCCGGGCCAGGTACTGCAAAATGGTCAGTTCACGATTGGAGAGCTTGTCGATCAACTGCTTTTCACTGCGTTGCAACTCCCCCATCGCCACGGAACTCGAAGGGATCTGGGCGAAATAGGTGTAGCCGGCGATTACCGAATTCACCGCCGCCTTCAAGTCATCCAGGTCCTTGCTCTTGGACACATAGGCCACAGCCCCGGCACGCATGCAGCGATCCTGATAAAACTGCGCCTCCAGCGAGGTGAACACCACCACGCGACATCGGGTGTTTTCGGCCTTGATGCGATCCATCACCTCAAGCCCCGCCACACCGGGAAGGCCCAGATCAAGCAGCACGACATCCGGTTGATGCTCCCGGATCAACGACAGGACCTCGTCGCCACGGGAGGCCTCGTAAATCTGCTTGAATCCTTCGCCCTTGAGTACGAGTTTGATCATGGAGCGAACCACCGGATGATCTTCCACAATCAGTGCTGACTTCATGACAACTCCCGTGCAAAACAACACGATCGGGCAAAAAAATGCCCTCCAGGCATCGCAGCAGCTGGGCACAACGCTGCGCATAGACTTTTGCATGGAAGGCTGGAAAGAACTACCTGACAGAAATGACAGTTCCGACGAACGGTAACCTACAATCAATCGCGCTCATCAACTGCTTAATCGACGCCAGGTCAGGCAGAGCGACCTGGCTGACCTGGACCTTGCCCGCGACGGGCGGCAGCGGCGCCAGCTGTTCATTGAAGATAAACCCGTGATGAACCTGCGGGTTGTCGGCCAGGAAACTGAACAGATCCAGCCCTTCGCTGGCCATCGCCCCATTGACGAGCACCAGATCCAGAGGCTCGCCAGCGTACTCCACCAGTGGCAGGAGCTCGTCGAGGCTGTGCACCGGCGCCACCCGAAAGTAGCCGAGCTGGTTGAACAGCCGCTCGATCCGCAGGCAGTTGAAGTGCTGCGCATCGGCGATCAGGATGCGCAAGGATTTATCCGGCAAGGTGACCTCCAAAAGGATGTCGGTTTCAAGAGGTCGCAAAGCCTACGGAACACCGCCCTAGGTTTATGTAGGAATATTCCTAAAGAATTGCCGGTTAGTCTGACGCTTGCCAGGGAAACCTTGGTCTTCATTCCGTAGTACTCGGACTCCAGAACGCCTGCACCACAAGGGTCGAGGTCGAAATCCGTGCCACCAGCGCATCCAGTTCATCCCCGTCGACCGAGGTGGTCGCCAGGGTGGCTTCGATTTCAATTTCTTCCGTGCCGAAGGCATGCACATCGACATCGCTGGCCGGGTAGTTGCTGCGCTCCAGTTCGGCTTCGAGCAAGGCCAGCACGGTTTTCTGCTGCGTACGCCGGGCGATGACATAGACGATGTTGGTGACTTCCGCCGAAATCACGTCCAGCGGCTGACGGTTGATGCTGTTGACGATCGGCCGCAGCAAGGTGTTGGCCGCGAGCACGAACAGCGTGCCGAGCAAGGCCTCGGCCAGCAGGTCGGCACCGGCGCAGGCACCGACCGCCGCCGAGGTCCAGAGGGTGGCGGCCGTATTGAGGCCGCGCACATTGCCCTCTTCGCGCATGATCACCCCGGCACCGAGAAAACCGATGCCGGAAACCACGTAGGCTACGACCCGCACGGCGCCTTCGGCACCGGCGAGCCGGTTGGCCATGTCGACGAAAATCGCCGCGCCCACCGCCACCAGCACGTTGGTGCGCAGGCCGGCGGTGCGCTGCCGGTACTGGCGCTCGAAACCGATCAGGCCACCGAGGACGAAGGCCGCGCTGAGGCTGACCAGAGTGTCGAGCAGAGAGGTCAGGTTGAGGTTGTTAAGTGCTTGCATGATGAATCCCTTGAAAAAAACACGATCCCCTGTAGGAGCGAGCTTGCTCGCGATGCTCTCAAGAGCGCCGCGTTTAGCCAGTAAACACGCGTTATCGTTAACGACCATCGCGAGCAGGCTCGCTCCTACATCTGGCAGCATTACTGCCAGCCAAACCGCCGAATGTAGAACCCCTTCACCGCCTGGGTCAGCGCCATGTACGCCAGCAGGATCACCGGCAGGAACACGAAGTACAGCGACGGCAATGCCTGCAGCTTGAAGTAGTGCGCCAGCGGGCCCATCGGCAGGAAAATCCCCACGGCCATGATCAGCCCGGTCATCACCAGCAACGGCATGGCCGCGCGGCTTTGCAGAAACGGGAGCTTCGGCGTGCGGATCATGTGCACGATCAGGGTCTGGGTCAGCAGCCCGACCACGAACCAGCCGGACTGGAACAGGGTCTGGTGATCCGGGGTATTGGCATCGAACACGTACCACATCAAGGCGAACGTGGTGATGTCGAAGATCGAGCTGATCGGCCCGAAAAACAGCATGAAGCGCCCGACATCCGCCGGCTGCCAGCGCTGCGGTTGCTTGAGCATCTCGTCGTCGACGTTATCGAACGGAATGGCAATCTGCGAAATGTCATAGAGCAGGTTCTGCACCAGCAGGTGCATCGGCAGCATCGGCAGGAAGGGGATGAACGCACTGGCCACCAGCACCGAGAACACGTTGCCGAAGTTCGAACTGGCGGTCATCTTGATGTACTTGAGCATGTTGGCGAAGGTGCGGCGTCCCTCCAGCACGCCCTCCTCCAGCACCATCAGGCTCTTTTCCAGCAGGATGATGTCGGCCGCCTCCTTGGCGATGTCCACGGCGCTGTCCACGGAAATACCAATGTCGGCAGTGCGCAGGGCTGGGGCGTCGTTGATGCCGTCCCCCATGAAACCGACCACATGGCCGTTGCCCTTGAGCAGTCGGACGATGCGCTCCTTGTGCGACGGCGTCAGTTTGGCGAAGACATTGGTGGTTTCCACCGCTTTCGCCAGCTCGGTGTCGCTCATGCGCTCGATGTCGTTGCCCATCAGCAGGCCCTGCTGCTCCAGGCCGACTTCGCGGCAGATCTTCGCCGTCACCAGCTCGTTGTCGCCGGTCAGCACTTTCACCGCCACGCCGTGAGCCGCCAGCGCCTTGAGGGCCGGCGCGGTGCTTTCTTTCGGCGGATCGAGAAAGGCCACATAACCGATCAGCGTCAGGGCCTGTTCATCGGCCAGGCTGTAGGTGTCGCGGCCTTCGATCATCGGCCGCGCGGCAACCGCCACCACCCGCAAGCCCTCGGCGTTGAAGGTGGCCGTGACCTGACGGATGCGCGCCAGCAGTTCTTTGCTCAAGGCTTCATCGACGTCGCCGTGACGCACCCGCGAGCACACCGCCAGCACCTCTTCCACCGCCCCCTTGCAGATCAGCAGGTGCGGTTGATCGCGCTCGGCGACCACCACCGACATGCGCCGGCGAGTGAAGTCGAACGGGATCTCATCAACCTTGCGAAACGCCGTGCCGACTTTCAGTTCACGGTGGATTTCGACGTGTTCGAGCACCGCCACATCCAGCAGGTTCTTCAGGCCGGTCTGGTAGTAGCTGTTGAGGTAGGCCATTTCCAGCACGTCATCCGAGTCGTTGCCCCAGACGTCGACGTTGCGCGCCAGGAAGATCTTGTCCTGGGTCAGGGTGCCGGTCTTGTCGGTGCACAGCACGTCCATGGCGCCGAAGTTCTGGATCGCATCAAGGCGTTTGACGATGACTTTCTTGCGCGACAGGAACACCGCGCCCTTGGCCAGGGTCGAGGTGACGATCATCGGCAGCATTTCCGGGGTCAGACCCACGGCAATCGACAGCGCGAACAGCAGCGCTTCGGTCCAGTCGCCCTTGGTGAAACCGTTGATGAACAACACCAGCGGCGCCATCACGAACATGAAGCGGATCAACAGCCAGCTGACTTTGTTGACGCCGGTCTGGAACGAAGTCGGCGCGCGATCCGTCGCACCGACCCGCTGGGCCAGCGCACCGAAATAGGTGCTGTTGCCAGTGGTGAGGATCACCGCCATGGCCGTTCCGGACACCACGTTGGTGCCCATGAACAGGATGTTGTCCAGATCCAGCGGGTTGAGCGTGTCACGGTCCTGCTGCCGGGAAAATTTTTCCACCGGCATCGATTCGCCGGTCATGGCCGCCTGGCTGACGAACAGGTCCTTGGCGCTGAGCACCCGGCAATCGGCGGGAATCATGTCCCCGGCAGACAGCACGATCAGGTCACCCGGCACCAGTTGTTTGATCGGCAGTTCGATGCGCTGCGCGCGGCGCTCCTCAAGGTCCCGGCGCATCACGGTGGCCGTGTTGCTGACCATGGCCTTGAGGGCATCGGCAGCCTGGTTGGATTTGGTTTCCTGCCAGAAACGCAGCAAGGTCGAGAGCACTACCATGGAGAAAATCACGATGGCGGCTTTCATGTCTTCGGTCAGCCAGGAGATGACCGCCAACAGTGTCAGCAGCAGGTTGAACGGATTCTTGTAGCAGTGCCACAGGTGCGTCCACCAGGGCAGCGGTTGTTCGTGCTCGACTTCGTTGAGGCCGAATTGCTCGCGCAGGGCATCGGCTTCAGGTTCGCTCAAGCCATCGGTGTGGGAGCCGAGTGTGTTGAGCAACTGGCCGGTGTCGCTGCCGGCAGCGGTTACCAGGGTTTGCGCCAGGGTGGGCGGGACTTCACGGCTGACCGTGGTGTCGGTGAAGGTTTCCAGCAACGCCAGGCGACGGAAGTGCCGGGCGATGTGGCGGTTACGCAGGAAGCCTGCGAAGAATTCCTTGAGGGTAAGTTTCATGGCTGGTGCCCCTTTGGTCAGCCGGGAAACCGTCGAGCAGGCAGGTCCACGCCTATGCCGCCGGAACAACCGGCAAGGCAAGGCCTGGCGCGCCGGTCACGAATGACAGGCGTGTCGATAGAGCGGCGGCCACGACAAAAAGTCGAAACCACGCACTGTTCAGTGTCGATGAGAGGGACGTCGGGACACGGCCGGGACTGGCCATGATCAGGATGCCGCTGCTCGCTTGTCGGCGAGACAACGGCACAGGAGACTGCGCGTTATCTTGCCGAGAAAATGCCGGTTACCGAGACCGGCCGACAACTGTCACTCGAACAAGTACCCACTGTGGGTCTCCGTAATGGATGAAAACGCGCGAAGCTTACGCCCCGATGTTTGGAGAGTAAACCCGTTACAAAGTCTTGCAGGGGGAAACGCGGGGTTCTTCAGGAAGGGTTCAGGAATCAATATTTGCGGTGTTATTTCCGGCCCCTTTGCGAGCAAGCCCGCTCCCACAATTGATCTGCGAACACAGGGCAAAATGTGGGAGCGGGCTTGCTCGCGAAGGCGGCCTGTCAGGCGCCGAAAAACTTAGCTCGCGGTCGCCAACAACAGATCCACCACCGAGCGCCCATGCCCGCGATGCTTGCCATGCTCATACAACGAACCGGCAATCTCGTCGGCACGGATCGGCAGGATCGACAGCAAGGTGTCGCTCAGCCCGTGGCTGGCCTGGCAGAAGCCCTGCATATAGAGGCCGGCCTTGCAGCGCTCGTCGGTGATCAGTTTGTAGTTGCGGTCGACTTCAAAGTCACCGAGGTACTCCTCCAGCGGCGCCAGCAGCTTGCGGTGCATCTGCCGCTCGTAACCGGTGGCCAGGACCACGGCGTCGTAGTGACGCACCGAGACTTCACCGGTGGCGTTGTTGCGCAGCACCAGTTCGACGCCGCGTTCGTTGGCGGTGGCCTTTTCGATCGTGGTCAGAGTATGGAACGCATGGCGGGCGATCCCCGAGACCTTCTGCCGGTAGAAGATGCCGTAGATACGCTCGATCAGATCGATGTCCACCACCGAGTAGTTGGTGTTGTGGTACTCGTTGACCAGGCGCTCGCGCTCGCTGTCGGGCTGCTGGAACACCAGGTCGGTGAACTCCGGCGAGAACACTTCGTTGACGAAGGGGCTGTCGTCGGCCGGCTTGAGTGCCGAGCCGCGCAGGATCATGTCCACCTGCACCGACGGGAAGCTGTCGTTCAAATCGATGAAGGCCTCGGCGGCGCTCTGCCCGCCACCGATGATCGCAATGCTCATCGGCTGGTTGTTCACGCACGGCTGCCTGGCCATCTGCGCCAGGTACTGGGAATGGTGGAACACCCGGCCGTCATCCTTGAGCGCCTTGAACACTTCGGGAATACGCGGCGTGCCACCGGCGCTGACCACCACCGAACGGGTGGTGTGTACCTGTTGATGGCCGCTCGTATCACGGGAAATCACCCGCAATGCCTCGACCTGATGGTTGTGCAGCACCGGCTCGATGGTCAGCACTTCTTCGCCGTAGCGGCTTTGTGCCGTGAACTGCCCGGCAACCCAGCGCAGGTAGTCGTTGTACTCCATGCGGCACGGATAGAAGGTGCCCAGGTTGATGAAGTCCACCAGGCGCCCGTGGGCCTTGAGGTAATTGACGAATGAATAAGGGCTGGTCGGGTTGCGCAGGGTTACCAGGTCCTTGAGGAAGGAAATCTGCAACTCGCTCTGGGTTACCAGGGTGTTGCCGTGCCAGCGGTAGTCGGCCTGCTTGTCGAGAAACAGCACATCCAGGTTGCCCTGGCTCGCCCCGCGCTCTTGCAGCGCAATGGCCAGTGCCAGGTTCGACGGGCCGAAACCGACGCCGATCAGGTCGTGAACGAGGGGCGATGCAATTGCCTGTGTCATTTCCAGTGTCCTCTGGATGTTCCCCGCAACAGCGGGGCATTGAACCTAAGTGACCTGACAGGCCTTGGGCCGCACAACAGGTCGTCTGTTGAGTAGGAACGAGGACAATGGAACTAAATTTAACGGGGCTTGATGAATCCCGGAGGATCAGTGGCCTTCCCACTGACGCATCCGCGCACGGCAATGCTTCATGGCATTGACGATGTGCTTTTCCACCAGCGCACGGGAAATGCCCAGTTGCCCGGCGATTTCCAGATGGGACAGGCCCTCGATCTTGCGCAGCAGAAAACTCTCGCGGCACAGCCGTGGCAGTTCCGCCAGGGCACGCTGGAGCATGTCCAGGCGCTGGCCGTGATCGAGGACCTTGTGCGGTGAAGGTATGAAGCTGCTTTCTTCGCTGTCGAGTACGTCCAGTGGCTCGGTGCGCCGCAAGGCGTTGCGCCGATGGTCATCGACGACCAGGTTGAGAGCGGTGCGATAAAGGAATGCCCGGGGCTGCTCGATCGGTGTATCGCTGGAACGCTCCAGGACCCGCAGGTAAGCGTCATGCACCACATCTTCGGCCACCTGACGGTTGCCCAGCCTGGCGTTCAGGAAACACACCAGCTCGCGATAGTAGTTCTCCAACATGACTCCCGTCCGCACGGGGGTGCGGTTGCTGTCCTTGAGCCGTCTCGGCGACCGCTGGAACACGCAGTGGCACGATAGTGGCAGTTTGAGAAGTGTAATTTATAGTAATTCTCATATAGATTTAAAGTACTGCTTCACCGTGCGCGATAAATAGTCCCCCGTAGGTGTTACGTCGTGTGTCTGGGGCTAAATTCCCGGGGGCTTTCATCGTCCTAAGGACAGCTCCCCGTCTCTGCCCGGACGGGCCGATTTCCCAAGGCCGGAACCCTGCATGAAACGCCCCCGACAGACCCGACGCGCCCTGCTTGCAGCACTTTGTCTGATCCCCGTGGTGGCCGTCGCCGCCTGGCAGTTCATCCCGCCGGGCCGCGACCAGTTCACCACCGTCCAGGTCAGCCGCGCCGACATTGAAAGCAGCGTCACCGCCCTGGGCACCCTGCAACCGCGGCGCTATGTCGACGTCGGCGCCCAGGCTTCAGGGCAAATCCACAAGATCCACGTGGAAGTCGGCGACCGGGTCAAGGAAGGCCAGTTGCTGGTGGAAATCGACCCGTCCACACAACAGGCCAAACTCGATGCCGGACGCTTCTCTATCGAAAACCTCAAGGCGCAGTTGCAGGAACAACGGGCGCAACACGAACTGGCCCGGCAGAAATACCAGCGCCAGCAGAATCTCGCCGCCGGCGGCGCCACCCGTGAAGAAGACGTGCAGACCGCCCAGGCCGAACTGCGCGTGACCCAGGCGCGCATCGACATGTTCCAGGCGCAGATCCGCCAGGCCGAAGCCAGCCTGCGCAGCGATCAGGCGGAGCTCGGCTACACGCGGATTTATGCACCGATGGCCGGCACAGTGGTGGCGCTGGATGCCCGCGAGGGCCAGACCCTCAACGCCCAGCAGCAGACACCGCTGATCCTGCGCATCGCCAAACTGTCGCCGATGACCGTGTGGGCCGAGGTCTCGGAGGCCGACATCGGCCACGTCAAACCCGGCATGCACGCCTGGTTCACCACCCTGAGCGGCGGCACCCGGCGCTGGACCAGCACCGTGCGGCAAATCCTCCCCGTGCCGCCCAAGCCTCTGGACCAGACCAGCCAGGGCGGCGGCAGCCCCGCCAGCACCAGCAAAAGCGGGAGTGCCCGCGTGGTGCTGTACACCGTGCTGCTGGACGTCGACAACGCCGACAACGCGCTGATGGCGGAAATGACCACCCAGGTGTTCTTCGTCGCCAGCCAGGCGCAGAACGTCCTCACCGCGCCCATCGCCGCCCTGCAAACCGGCGCACAGCCAGACCTGCAGACCGCACAAGTGGTCGCCAAAAACGGCAGCATCGAACAGCGCAACGTGCGCACCGGCATCAGTGATCGCCTGCGGGTGCAGATCCTCGACGGCCTGCAAGAAGGCGATCACCTGTTGATCGGCCCGGTCGAAGGGAGTGGCGGCTGAATGCAGACGCCCCTGATCAAACTTTCGGACATTCGCAAAGCCTACGGCGGTGGCGACGCGCCTGAAGTTCACGTATTGCGCGGCATTGACCTGTCGATCCATGCAGGGGAGTTCGTGGCGATTGTCGGCGCTTCCGGCTCCGGCAAGTCGACGCTGATGAACATCCTCGGCTGCCTCGACCGTCCGACCTCGGGCGAATACCGCTTCGCCGGGGAAAACGTCGCCGCCCTCGACAGCGACGAACTGGCCTGGCTGCGGCGTGAAGCCTTCGGGTTTGTATTCCAGGGCTACCACCTGATTCCATCCGGTTCGGCCCAGGAGAACGTCGAGATGCCGGCGATCTACGCAGGCTTACCGGCCGCCGAACGCCACGCCCGCGCCGCCGCCCTGCTCGACCGCCTCGGCCTGGCTTCGCGCACCGGCAACCGCCCCCATCAGCTCTCCGGCGGCCAGCAGCAACGGGTGTCGATCGCCCGTGCGCTGATGAACGGCGGCCACATCATTCTCGCCGACGAACCCACCGGTGCCCTCGACAGCCACAGCGGCGCCGAGGTCATGGTCCTGCTCGACGAGCTGGCGAGCCAGGGCCACGTGGTGATCCTCATCACCCACGACCGCGAGGTGGCGGCCCGGGCCAAACGCATCATCGAGATCCGCGACGGCCTGATCATCAGTGACAGCGCCGCTGAAAACCCGACCGTGCAAAACTCGGCCAACCCGGGTGCGCTACAAGCCGTCGACCTGCGCAAGCGCTTGAGTGAAGGCGCAGAAGCCACCGGCGCCTGGAAGGGCGAATTGGTCGATGCCGTGCACGCGGCGTGGCGGGTGATGTGGATCAACAAGTTCCGCACCGCGCTGACCCTGCTCGGGATCATCATCGGCGTCGCCTCGGTGGTGGTCATGCTGGCCGTGGGTGAAGGCAGCAAGCGACAGGTGATGGCGCAGATGGGCGCGTTCGGTTCCAACATCATTTACCTCAGCGGCTCGGCGCCCAATCCGCGCACGCCGATGGGCATCATCACCCTCGACGAGGTCGCGGCGATTGCCAGCTTGCCTCAGGTGATGCGGATCATGCCGGTCAACGGCCAGGAGGCCGGAGTGCGCTTCGGCAACCTTGATCACATGAGCTATGTCGGTGGCAACGACACCAACTTCCCGGCGATCTTCAACTGGCCGGTGGTCGAAGGCAGCTACTTCACCCACGCCGATGAACAGAACGCCGCAGCGGTCGCGGTGATCGGGCACAAGGTGCGGACCAGGCTGCTCAAGGACGTGGCCAACCCGATCGGCCAGTACATCCTGATCGAAAACGTCCCCTTCCAGGTGGTCGGCGTGCTCGCCGAAAAAGGCGCCAGCTCCGGCGACTCCGACAGCGACGACCGCATCGCCATCCCCTACTCCGCCGCCAGCGTGCGCCTGTTCGGCACGCACAATCCCGAGTACATCGCCATCGCCGCCGCCGACGCGCGCAAAGTCAAGGAAACCGAAAAAGCCATCGAGCAATTGATGCTGCGCCTGCACGACGGCAAGCACGATTTCGAACTGACCAACAACGCCGCGATGATCCAGGCCGAGGCACGCACGCAAAACACCCTGTCGCTGATGCTCGGTTCGATTGCCGCCATTTCGCTGCTGGTGGGCGGGATCGGCGTGATGAATATCATGCTCATGACCGTGCGCGAACGTACCCGCGAGATCGGTATCCGCATGGCCACCGGTGCGCGCCAGCGCGACATCCTGCGCCAGTTCCTCACCGAGGCGGTGATGCTCTCGGTGGTGGGCGGCCTCACCGGCATCGCCCTGGCGCTGATCGTCGGTGGCGTGCTGATTTTCAGCGAAGTGGCTGTCGCGTTCTCCCTGATAGCGGTGCTGGGCGCCTTCGGCTGCGCCCTGGTCACCGGTGTTGTTTTCGGCTTTATGCCGGCCCGCAAAGCTGCCCGACTCGACCCGGTCACGGCCCTTACCAGTGAATGATCGATTGATGAAGCCGCCACTCAGTGTGTTAACCCTGTGCCTGTTGCTCAGTGCCTGCAGCACCCCGGCCCAGCGCCCCGACAGCGGCATCCAGCCGCCGGCCGCCTGGCAATCGCCGCACACCGCAGGCGCTGTCCATGACAACCGGCAATGGTGGAACCGCTTCGGCAGCCCGCAACTGGGTCGCCTGATCGAACAGGCGCGGCTCGGCAGTTACGATTTGGCCGCCGCCATCGCCAGAGTGCGCCAGGCCCAGGCCGACACGGTCATCGCCGGCGGCTCGCAACTGCCGGAGGTCAAGGCCGCGGCCAATGCCAATCGCCAGAAACTGATGCGGGGCAGCGGCTACAGTCAGCTCGATGCCGACAGCGATAACGACGCCGTCGACTACTTCAATGCGAACCTGGTGGCCAGCTACGAAATCGATTTCTGGGGCGGCCAGCGCGCCAGCCGCGACAGTGCGCAATTCAGTCTGGACGCCAGCGAGTTCGATCAGGCCACCGTGGAGTTGACCTTGCTCAGCAGCGTGGCCAACAGTTACGCGCAAGCCTTGTCGTTGCAGGAGCAGAGCCGCATCGCCGAGTTGAACCTGGCCAATGCGCAAAGCGTGCTGAAACTGGTACAGACCCGCTTCGATTCGGGCTCGGCCACGGCCCTGGAACTGGCGCAGCAAAAAAGCCTGGTGGCGGCGCAGCAACGCCAGCTGCCGCTGGTGCGGCAACAGACCGAAGAGGCACGAATCAGCCTCGCCGCCCTGCTCGGCCGCCCGGTGCAGGCACTGTCGCTGGGTCAGGAACGCTTCGATCAACTGACCTGGCCCGCCATCGACGCCGGGGTACCCAGCCAGTTGCTCAGCCGCCGTCCGGACATTGCCCGGGCCGAGGCGCAACTGGCCGCCGCCCAGGCCGACGTCACCGTCGCCCGGGCCGCCATGCTGCCCACCGTGACCCTCACCGCCGAAATCGGCTCCGGGGCCGACCGGGCCGACGATATTCTGCGCAGCCCCTTCTACAACCTCAGCGCCGGGCTGCTTGCGCCGGTGTTCAACAACGGCCGCCTCGGCGCCCAGCGCGACAAGGCCACGGCGCGCCAGCAAGAACTGCTGGAAACCTATCGCGGCGCGATCATCAATGGCTTCGCCGACGTCGAAAAAGCCCTCAACAGCATTCGCGGGCTGGATGAACAGCGCGGGTGGCAGAGTGAAGAACTGAGCCAGGCACAGACCGCGTTCAACATCGCGCAAAGCCGTTACCAGGCCGGGGCCGAGGATTTGCTGACGGTCCTGGAAACCCAGCGCACGCTGTATGCGGCGCAGGATTTGAATGTGCAACTGCGCTTGTCGCGGATGCAGGCGAGTATTGCGTTGTACAAGGCGTTGGGTGGGGGGTGGCAGGTTCTTTAATCGTGGTGTCTGTCAGGACGCCTTCGCGAGCAAGCCCGCTCCCACATTTTGACCTGTGTTCGCAGATCAATTGTGGGAGCGGGCTTGCTCGCGAAGGGGCAGGAACATTCAACTTCAATCCCCCTTCTTTCTCGATTTGACGGTAACGCAGTTATCAAGCCTGGCTCTGTTTAGCCTTCAGATTGCGCGCATACCACGGCCGCTGCGGCACCTTGCGGAACAAATCCTTCAGCTTCTTCTCGTCCTCGCCAAAGGTAATGCGCAGCGCCAGCTTCATGGTTTCCGGGTCCATTTCCACTGACTTGCCCGCCTGTAACCCCGGCGTGGTGCTGCAGCCATGGGTGACCGGGCCGAGCCAAGGGTCATCGATTTCGACCCAACGCCCCGGTGCAAACCAGGGCACGCCATTGACCAGCAGCCGACTGACCTGCCCCGGGTGGAAGCGCTCATGGGCGCGGAACCAGTCCTCCAGACGATCGTCGATCCAGCCGTGGAAATGCCAGAACACCGGGTTCACATGGGAGGAAAACGGGTCGCCGAGGAAGTCGTTTTCCGCGGCGAACCAGCGCGCGGAAAAGTCTGCCGGATCACGGGCAAACGGAACCGGCTGACCGTTGGACGGATCGCGCGGCACCGAAGCCCAGCGCATGTGCAGCCAGTCGTGCAGGCCCAGTTCAACCTCCGAGCCGAACTGGCCAAGGGTGAGCGTCGACAGATAACGCGGATCACGGTAGCGCGATTCCCAGACCTGGAAATTGCTGTGATACGTCTCGCCGGTCTTGATGTCACTGACCCATTGCGTGTACTCGTCATCGTCCTCGGCCAGCCAGGTCGGCGGCAGCGCGGTGCCGTCGTGGTTGTCGAAGTATCGGGCGAAGCCGGGCCGGTCCCGCGCCAGCTCCGGTTGCGGCAACGGGAAGTGCGTCCAGGACGGCAGGTCCTGCATCGAACGCGCCGTGCCAAGCATGTGCCGGTGCATGAAGAAAAAGTCCACGCCCGAACCGTTGCGATCCTTGCGCACACCTCGGGCATCGCGCTCCCTGTCTCGCGGGCCGGGTTGCCAGCCGAGCCCGCGCAGGGCGCCGCGCTGGTCTTCGGAGAGCTTGTGCCATTTGTCCCGGGAGGCATGCCAGAGCTGGTGGAACAAACGGTGCTGCGGCGATACCAGCCAGGCCAGCAGGGTCGGATTGAGGCCGCTGCGTTCGCGCGCTTCAGGGAATACCCGCTTGACGGCAATGAAGCGATTGTCCTGGGCCGTCAGCATCAGCGGGCGCTTGAGGTCCAGCACCCGCCCGCTGAGACTGCCGCTGCCGGCGTTGCCGAAACCGGCCCAGACCTCATCCAGGGTCATGTCGAATGCGTACTCGCAACAGCCGCTGGCGCCCAGCAGTCGCCACCCGAGTTGCTTCGGGTTGGCCCTGGACAGATCGCCGAGCACCCGGTAACGGGGCTCCTCGGTGGAGCGCAAACGCTCGGCAGTGTCGAGGAAACCGACGACGCCGCGACCTTTGTGAGCGATGTCGAGAAAGACCTCCAGCCCCTCCAGGGGCAAGCCGTCGAGACCGGCGTCACGACCTTCGAACCGAATCTGCCAGACCCCGCGCAAGGCGTCCGCCAACCGCTGGCCAGCCACGTCCGCCACGTCGAACGAGGCTTCGTCCGGGGTGATCGTCGGGTCCGGTTTGGTCAGTTCGCGATGCCCGTAGTAGACCGCAGGCACGGCGGCACCGGTCAGCGCCAGACCCGCGAGGAACCATCGTCGAGAAATCGTCATTGCCCTACCTGTGTCAGCCATGGAGCAGGCTTTATCCAAGCTAGAACGTTTGTTGTGCCGCAGAATTTAAGAGCTTCGTCGGAACGCCGCCCGGAGCAAGCCCGCTCCCACATTGGAATGCGGTCACCTGTGGGAGCGGGCTTGCTCGCGAAGAGGCCGGTACAAACAACTAAATTCTCAACCCTGCCACTCGTTCCCCCCAGATAGCAAAGGCCCCCGCGCCTGATCCCCGACGGCGAACCTGACTGAGACGGCAATGACAAAACCACGTTCGAAAAAGGCTCTTTTCATCGGCTTGCCGCTGGCCCTGGCGATCAGCGCGGGGGCAGGCTTCGCGGTTTGGGACTACTGGTTCAGGGACAATCCCGGCTACCCGGTGAAGGTGATGAAACAGGCCGATCAACTGCAGGAGCGTATCCTCTCGTTCGACAGCCACATCACCATACCGATGGACTTCGGCACCGCCGGCAACGAAGTCGACAAGGACGGCGAAGGCCAGTTCGACCTGGTCAAGACCGGACGCGGGCGCCTGTCCGGGGCGGCGCTGACGATTTTCGGCTGGCCGGAAATCTGGAACGGCCCCAACGCGCCCCATCGCCCGACCGCCGGCTTCGTCGACGAGGCCCGACACGAGCAGGAAACCCGCTACAGGATCATCAGCGCGATGGTGCGTGACTTCCCCCATCAAGTCGCCATCGCCTACACCCCCGACGACTTCCGTCGCCTGCACGGCGAAGGCAAGTTCGCGATCTTCATCAGCATGCTCAACGCCTACCCGCTGGGCAATGACCTCAACGCCCTGGACAAATGGGCGGCGCGCGGCATGCGCATGTTCGGCTTCAGCTACGTGGGCAACAACGCCTGGGCCGACTCGTCGCGGCCCCTGCCGTTCTTCAATGATTCGCGGGACGCCCTCGGCGGGCTGTCGGACATCGGCAAGCAAGCGGTGCAGCGCCTCAACGACCTGGGCGTGATCATCGATGTGTCGCAGATGTCGACCAAGGCCCTGGAGCAGGTCGCGCACCTGAGCCGCACGCCGATGGTCGCCTCGCACTCGGCGCCGCGCGCCCTGGTGGACATCCCGCGCAACCTCAGCGATGGGGAAATGCAGTTGATCAAGAACAGCGGCGGCGTGGTGCAGATTGTCGGTTTCCCGACCTACATCCGCCCGCTGAGCCAGGCCACCCAGGACAAGCTCAACGCCCTGCGTGCGCGCTTCGACCTGCAACCGCTGCAAGGCCTGGAGATGGCGCTGATGCCGGGTGACCCGGTGATCACCGTCTGGCCCGAGCAGCGTTTCGGCGAATACGCCAGCCAGCTCTATTCGATCCTCGACGAAGAACCCAAGGCCAGCCTCAAGGATTACGGCGACGCGATCGATTACGCCGTGAAAAAAATCGGCATCGACCACGTCGGCATCAGTTCCGACTTCAACGATGGCGGCGGCCTCGACGGCTGGAAAGACGTCAGCGAAGCCCGCAACGTGACCGCCGAACTGATCAGCCGCGGCTACAGCGAGGCCGACATCGCCAAGCTCTGGGGCGGCAATTTCCTGCGGGTCTGGGACCAGGTGCAAAAGTCCTCCCGGCCCGTGGTCCAGAACTGATTTTTCCTTTTGCCAAAGCGAACCGAAGCCATGACCAACCGTCGTTCATTCCTCAAGCAGGCCGGCATTCTGGCGGCCGGCATTCCCCTGGCCTCGACCGTGAACCTGCCGGCACTGGCCGCTGCCCCGGCGCCCTTGCCCAAGGACAAATGGGACCAGTTGCGTCAGCTGTTCACACAGGACCCGAACTACCTGCACTTCGCCAATTTCCTGGTGACCTCGCACCCGCGTCCGGTGCGTGAAGCCATCGAGATGCACCGCGCCAACCTCGATCGCAACCCCGGCCTGGCCATGGACTGGCATCGCGGCGAAACCGAACGCCGCGAAGAAGAGGTGCGCGTCTGGGCCGGTCGTTACCTGAATGCCAAGCCGTCGCAGATCGCCCTGACCGGCAGCACCACCGAAGGCCTGGCGATGATCTACGCCGGCATCCACGTGCGCCCGGACCAGGAAATCCTCACCAGCGAACACGAGCACTACGCCGCCAACAGCGTGTTCGAATACCGTACCCAGAAAGACGGCACCCAGGTTCGCAAGATCAAATTGTTCGAAGACCCGTACAAGGTCTCGACCGCCGAAGTGCTGGCCGCGATTGAACGCAACATTCGCCCCGAGACCCGCGTACTGGGCATGACCTGGGTGCACTCCGGCAGCGGCGTGAAGCTGCCCATCGGCGAGATCGGCAAACTGGTGGAAGAGAAGAACCGCGGCCGCGAGGACAAGGACCGCATCCTCTACGTGATCGATGGCGTCCACGGCTTCGGCGTGGAGAACCTCGACTTCCCGGACATGCATTGCGATTTCTTCATCGCCGGCACCCACAAATGGATGTTCGGCCCACGGGGCACCGGGATCATCTGCGCCCGTTCCGACGAGCTCAAGGACGTGACCCCGACCATCCCGACCTTCTCCGAAGCCACGCAGTTTTCCACGGTGATGACCTACGGCGGCTACCACTCGTTCGAACACCGCTGGGCATTGACCGAAGCCTTCAAATTGCACCTGGATCTGGGCAAGGCCGAGGTCGCGGCACGCATCCATGACATCAACAGCTACCTGAAAAAACGCTTGCAGCAGCACCCGTCGGTGGAGCTGGTCACGCCCCTGTCACCGGAATATTCCGCCGGTTTCACCTTCTTCCGCATCAAGAACCGCGACTGCGAAGAAGTCGCCAATTACCTGATGGATCAGCGCGTGGTGTGCGATGCCGTAGACCGTGATGTCGGGCCGATCATTCGAGTGTCGCCGGGGTTGCTCAATACCCAAGCGCACATCGACAGGTTGATGGAACTGCTGGCCAGCCGGCTCTGACCCACCGCTTTCAAGGAGCGAGAACCCGTATGAAAAGCCCCCTCAAAAACATCGGCGCCCTGATCCTGCTGGGATTGCTCGGCAGTACCGTGCCAGGCCTGGCCCAGGCCTATACGGCGCCATTACCGGGCAAAGTCTTCAAGGATTGTCGTGACTGCCCGGAAATGGTCGTGCTGCCCGCCGGCACCTTCACCATGGGCACCCCGGACGACGAAGTCGGCCGCGAGCCTGATGAAGGCCCGATGCATGAGGTGACGTTCGACAAACCCTTCGCCATGAGCCGTTACCAGATCACCGCCGGCGAATGGAACCAATACATGAAGGAAACCGGCATCACCCTGCCCGATGGCGACACCCGCCCCGGCCGCGCGTGCACCAACGGCAAGCCGAGTTACCCCCAGGGCCCGCGCCAGCCGGCGGTGTGCATGAACTTCGCCGAGGTCAGCGCCTACGTCGCCTGGCTGTCGATGAAAACCGGCCAGCACTACCACATCGTCAGCGAAGCCCAGCGCGAGTACGCGGCCCGTGGCGGATCGACGGGCGCGTTCCCCTTCCCGTTCGACCCCGGCACCGAGTACAGCATCGCCACCCACGCCAACACCTACGGCCCGACCGACGGCTACAGCTACAGCTCGCCGGTCGGCAGCTACCCAGCGAATGCCTTTGGCATGTACGACATGCATGGCAACGTCTACGAGTGGATCGCCGACTGCTACCACCCGGACTACGTCGGCGCACCCACCGACGGCAGCGCCTGGACCGAGCCTGACTGCGACACCCTGCGCATCCGTGGCAACGACTGGGGCGAAGCACCGGTGTTTTCCCGTTCGGGCAACCGCAACGACATCGACCCGCAGACCCGTGGCGACTGGATCGGATTCCGTGTAGTACGCAGTCTCTAACCTCCCCCCATACCTTGTGGGAGCGGGCTTGCTCGCGAAGGCGTCGTGTCAGCCAACATCAATTTTTCTGACCCGCCGCCTTCGCGAGCAAGCCCGCTCCCACAGGGGTTTATGTAACTCCCCAGCCACCAGTCGCCCCGCCTTTAAATTAAGCCCTCCATCAGACGTTCTACTGGGTATCTGCCTCAAGACCCAAGGAACCCTCTGCTCATGACTCAGCCAACGCGCGGTGCAATTCATGAATTGTTCAGCCTCCTGAAACCGTTCCGGCTCGTCGTCAGTCTGTCGATCCTCCTGGGCATGGTCGGCGGCCTGAGCGTCACGGTGCTGCTGGCCACCATCAACAACGCGCTGCATTCGTCGGACGGCCTGACCCAGGGCGTGGTCGCGCTGTTCGGCGGCCTGTGCCTGCTGGCCCTGGGCAGTTCGATCTGCTCGGACATCGGCACCAACTACGTCGGCCAGCACATCATTGCCAAACTGCGCAAAGAGCTGGGGGAGAAAGTGCTCTCGGCGCCCATCGAGCAGATCGAGCGCTACCGCAGCCACCGGCTGATCCCGGTGCTGACCCACGACGTCGACACCATCAGCGACTTCGCCTTCGCCTTCGCGCCGCTCGCCATTTCCCTGACCGTGACCCTCGGCTGCATGGGTTACCTGGCGATGCTGTCGTGGCCGATGTTCCTGATGATGGTGCTGGCGATTGCCATCGGCACCGGCATCCAGTTCTACGCGCAGGGCAAGGGTATCCAGGGGTTCATGGCCGCCCGCGACGCCGAAGACGAATTGCAGAAGCACTACAACGCCATTGCCGGCGGCGCCAAGGAATTGCGTATCCACCGTCCGCGCCGCCAGCGCATGTTCGTCAAGGGCATCCAGGGCACCGCCGATTTCATCTGCAACACCCAGGTACGTTCGATCAACACCTTCGTGATCGCCAAGACCCTCGGCTCGATGCTGTTCTTCGTGGTCATCGGCCTGGCACTGGCCCTGCAATCCTTCTGGCCCAGCGCCGACCAAGCGGTGATGAGCGGATTCGTGCTGGTGCTGCTGTACATGAAAGGCCCGATCGAGCACCTGGTCAGCACCTTGCCGATCGTGAGTCGGGCGCGCATCGCCTTCCGCCGCATCGCCGAACTGTCGAGCCGGTTTTCCTCGCCGGAACCGCACCTGCTGCTCAACGCCCCAGGCACCCCGCCGGCCGTGGTCGACAGCCTGCAACTGAACAACGTCAGCTACGCCTTCCCCGCCGCACCGGGCAGCGACGCGTTTCGCCTGGGCCCGGTGAACCTGAGCATGGCGCAAGGCGACATCATTTTCATCGTCGGCGAAAACGGCTGCGGCAAGACCACGCTGATCAAGTTGCTGCTGGGCCTCTACGCCCCGCAACACGGCGAAATCCTGCTCAACGGCCAAGGCATCGATGCTCACAATCGAGACGACTACCGCCAGTTGTTCACCACGATCTTTGCCGACTACTACCTGTTCGATGACTTGGTGCAGGGTGACCAGCACATTCCCGAAGATGCCAATGCCTACCTGCAACGCCTGGAAATTGCGCACAAGGTCAGCGTCAGGGACGGCAGTTTCACCACCACCGACCTGTCCACCGGCCAGCGCAAGCGCCTGGCCCTGGTCAATGCCTGGCTGGAAGAACGCCCGGTGCTGGTGTTCGACGAATGGGCCGCCGACCAGGACCCGACCTTCCGCCGCATCTTCTACACCGAGCTGCTGCCGGACCTCAAACGCCTGGGCAAGACCATCATCGTCATCTCCCACGACGACCGCTATTTCGACATGGCCGATCAACTGGTGCGCATGGAGTCGGGCCGGGTCGTCACCGAGCGCGCGACTGCCTGACACCGGTGGTTGCACGCAGGTTGTTGTTTTTTGAAGTTTGTTTTCCGGTTTAGGCAAAGTGGTACGTCTAATAATAATTATCATTAACTAAAAAACTGCACACACCCTTCTGGAGCGATTCGAGCAATGCAAAGCCTTACTCTGTCCCGCGCACCCTTGGCATTAGCCATCGATCGGCAAAAGAAATTCCGAACGGTCGTGCCGGGCGCGCTGTTGACCCTGTTGCTGCTGGGTACTTCCCAGGTCGAAGCGGCCCCGGTAAACGTCAACGTGCCGGCCCAGTCGCTGGCCAGTGCATTGCGCGAACTGGGCCAGCAGACCAACCTGCAGATTCTCTACAGCCAGGACATGGTCAACGGCATCAAGTCCACGGCAGTGTCCGGCAACATGGAACCGGAACAGGCACTGAAAACCTTGCTGCTGGGGAGCGGCATCAATTTTCAGTTGAATGGCAACACCGTGTCGCTGGTGCCGGCGGTCGGTGACTCCAGTGCATTGCAGCTGGGTGCGACTTCCATCACCGGCGTGGCGTTGGGGCCGACCACCGAAGGCACGCACTCCTACACCAGCGATGAAGTGACCATCGGCAAAGGCAACATCAAGGTCAAGGACATCCCGCAGTCGGTGTCCGTCGTCACGCGCCAGCGCATGGACGACCAGAACATGAACAGCCTGCAGGACGCCATGCGCCAGGTCACCGGCGTGACCATCAAGACCTACAACTCCGGTTCCAGCCTCAACGACGTCTACATGCGCGGATTCCTCGTCGACCAGGTGCAGGTCGACGGCGTCTCGCAACCCACCGGCCAGGGCGACATGGCCACCAGTTTCGACCTGGCGATGTACGACCGCATCGAAGTGCTGCGCGGTCCGTCGGGCCTGTACCAGGGCGCGGGTGAACCCGGCGGTACGATCAACGTGGTGCGCAAGCGCGCCCTGGGTAAATTCGCCCTCGGTGGCGAACTGGCCGCTGGCTCCTACGATCATTACCGTTCCATGGTCGATGTCACCGGCCCGCTGAACGACCAGGGCACCGTGCGCGGACGCTTCATCACCGCCTACGAGAACAACCAGTCCTTCGTCGACTACGCGCAGAACGAACGCCCGATGGTCTATGGTCGCCTGGAATTCGACCTCGACCCGGCCACCACCTTGTCGGTCGGTGGCGCTTACCAGAAGAACAACTCCACCCCGGCGTTCGGCTTGCCGGCCTATGCCGACGGCACGTTGCTGGACGTTCCGCGCTCGACCTTCGTCGACGCCAAGTGGAACACCCTGAACGAGAAGGTCTGGGAATCCTTTGCCGAAGTTGATCACGAACTGGACAACGGCGGTCAGTTCAAGACCACCCTGACCTACCGCGACGCCGAAACCCCGGAGCGTAACTTCACCTGGGCCGACGGCGCGGTCGACCCGGCCACCGGTGACAGCTGGGCCGTGGCCTACGACTACTACACCCACATCAAGACCATCGGTGTCGACAGCTTCGTCACCACGCCCTTTGAGTTCGCCGATCGCCGCCACGAGTTCACCCTGGGCGCCGAGTACCAGCACCTGGACAAGGACTTCACCTACGGCGGCGGCGAGTACTTCCCGATCAACGTATGGGATCCGGGCAGCATCGACATTCCCCGCAACGACTATGCGCACGTCAACGGCAACTGGTCCAAGTCCGACCAGTACGGGGTCTATACCCGTGCCAAGTTCAACGTCACCGACTGGCTCGATGTCATCGGCGGCAGCCGTGTGACCTGGTACGAAGCCGACGCGAAGAACGCCAATGCCTTCTTCAACAACTTCGGCGAAGCCCACACCAGCATCAACCGCAAGGTCGTGCCGTACGGTGCCCTCATCGGCAAGATCACCCCGGAACTGTCGACCTACTTCAGCTACACCGGCGTGTTCAAGCCGCAGAGTGAAATCGGCACGGACGGCCAGCCGGTCGGCCCGCGCAAAGGCAAGCAGTACGAGATCGGCCTCAAGCGCGAGTTCTACGACGGTCGCCTGAACGCCAGCATCGCGGCGTTCCGCATCTACGATGAAAACCGCGCCGAATACGACAACAACTCCGGTGCCTACATGACCGAAGGCCGGGCACGCAGCGAGGGTTGGGAAACCGAGCTGAGCGGCAACCTGACCGAGAACTGGAGCATCGTCACCGGTTACGCCTACACCTCCACCAAGTTCCTGGACGGCGACGCGGCCAACAAAGGCAAGACCTTCAACACCATCACGCCCAAGCACAACTTCAACCTGTGGACCAAGTACGAGTTCACCGACGGTCCGCTCAAGGACTTCAGCGTCGGCGGTGGCGTGCGGGCGGTCAGCGACACCTACTACCAGCGTGACGTGAAGTTCCAGCAAGGCGGCTTTGCAATCACCACGGCGCAGGTCGGCTACAAATTCAACGAAAACCTGTCGTCGACACTGACCGCCAACAACCTGTTCGACCGCAAGTACTACGACCGCGTGGATGCGTCTTGGGGCACCAACTTCTACGGCGACCCGCGCACCGTGACCCTGAGCCTGCGCGCGCAGTACTGATTGCCGGCAGCTAATGCCTGTCAGCCGAGGCGCAGAACCTGTGGGAGCGAGCTTGCTCGCGATGACGATTGCACAGTCAACATCATCGTTGACTGACATTGCGCTATCGCGAGCAAGCTCGCTCCCACAGAAGTTGCAGCGGCCAAAGCCTTGCCAGATTCTGTTTTCTGAGGCGTGCATGTGACAACTCGGCGCTCTCTGCCTATCCTGCAAGGCAGTCTTTGCCCCCCTCACAACACACCATTCATGGATCGAAAATGGCGACGCCAGCGGATGACCCCAACAGCGCCATCAACGAGCAAGGTAGCCGCGCGAAGCTGTCCAGGCCCCTGCCCATCGACCTGCGCGGACTGATTCTGTTCTTCGTCCTGCTGTCGGTCCTCGCGACGCTGTGCAACAGCCTCTACGTCGCTTACCGGGTGCAGCGTCAGTCCCTGATCCATACGACGCTTGAGGCCAACGCAGCCTATGCCGCAAAAGTCGCTTCCAGCATCGGTGAGTTCCTGAATTCGGCGCACAGTCGCTTGAACTACAGCGCCACGACCCTCGGCCAGCACTGGAACGACCCCGAAGTGCTGCGCAAAGAAGCCATCCGCCTGCAAGCCCAGGATGCCGACTTCAACTCCATTGCCATTGTGGATGCGGCAGGCAAAGTCCTGCAGGCCTATCCGGATACCTCGCAGATTGTCGGCGCCACATTGACCTCGGAGGGCATCCAGCAGGCGCTCAAGGAACGTCGTCCAGCGGTCAGCGCCGCTTACGTTTCGGCGGCGGGCAACCTGGTGGTGTTCATTTCACAACCGGTTTTCAACCCGTCAGGGGCGTTCCTCGGCGTCGTCGGCGGCTCGGTCTACCTGCTCAAGCAAAGCACCTTTCATACGATCATCAGCCGTCACTTCCATCACGAAGGGACCTTTGCGTTCATCGCCGACGGCAATCGGCGGCTGCTGTATCACCCGGATCAGAAGCGCATCGGTGAGGTCCTGGGCTGGAGCCTGACGGTCGATGCGGCCTTGCGCGGCGAACGTGGCTCCCTGGAAGGCCCGAACTACAAAGGTGTGCCCATGCTCGCCGGTTTTGCCCAGGTGCCGGACGCCAACTGGGCGGTTGTCGCGCAACAACCCCGGGACCTCAGCCTGGCGCCGCTGGGACAACTCATGCGCGACATGGTCCTGGACATGATCCCTGCCGGGCTGTTGGGCCTGGGGCTGATTTTGCTCGGGACAGCACTGATCGCCCGCCCGTTGCGCCAGTTATCAGCTGCCGCCGACCAGTTGGCCGCCCCGCAAACGACCGAGCAACTGCGGCAAGTCCATGCCTGGTACCGCGACGCATCGGCCATTCGCCAGGCCATGCTGACCGGTGTGCAGCTGCTCCAGCAAAAGCTTGGCCAGCTCAGCCACGAAGCGCAAAGCGATCCCCTGACCGGCCTGGCCAATCGAAGGGCCATGGGCGGCGTACTGGATCTGCTGGCAAAAACCGGGCAAGCCTATTCGGTGCTGGCGCTGGATATCGATCACTTCAAAAAGGTCAACGACACCTTCGGGCATGACGCCGGTGACGTGGCCCTGAAGGAGGTCGCCGACATACTCAAGCAGAACTCCCGGACCGGCGACCTCGCCTGCCGCGCCGGTGGTGAAGAGTTCGCGCTGATCCTTCCGGATACGCCGCTGGATACCGCCAGGGTCATTGCCGAGCGGATACGCGAGCACATCGCACAGACCGAGGTGCCGCAGGTTGGAAAGCTGACGATGTCCATCGGCGTGGCTTGCCGGAGTGCGGACACCCCGATGCCCGAAAGCGTACTGAAGCTGGCCGATGAGCGTCTCTATCTGGCCAAGCAGAGCGGGCGCAACCGGGTGATGGCGTAGACGTCGCTTAATGGCCGGGTAAAACAGGTCGATTCAGGCCGTCACTGCGTGGGCTCTTTCACTTCGTCCTTCGAACCACTTGAGGTCGCGGCATCCTTTTCTGCCGCTTGCGAATCGGCGCCGGAGTTTGAGCCCGCGGCCTCCTCGCCCTTCTTGTCGGCCTTCTCGTCTTTGGCTTCAGCGCCTTGAGGCTGATTGATGCCAGGCACGGCAGCAGGCGGGACAGCGGAACCCGCCGTCGCGCTCTCGGCGACCAGTGCCAAAAAAGAACCCGTCGACAGCAGACCCGCAGCCATGAGTGCGAGCATTTTCCTGTTCATTATCTGGGTCTCCCCGGTGAGGTATAAACCTTGGAAGACCCGGCATCGGGAAAGGTGCTGGCTCGCTGACGAACGGTGAGGCGCCGGGGTCAGGAATCGACCTTGCTGTCGTGCGCGTCGGCCCTGAGCTGCTCGGTATCGACGCGCACAAACGTGGAGTCCCCGACAGCGGTCAGCACGTCCCCGGCGAAAACCTCACAGATGACGCGACTTTTGCGCCCGACATCACCCTCGACTCTTGCCCGCAATGTCAGGCGTACGCCCATCGGGGTAGGCTTGATGTACTTGATGCCCAGGTTACCGGTGACGCAAGTGACGTGGGGCAAACTGCCCACTTCGCGCTGTTCGGCGCGGTAGTGATAAGCCATCGCGGCCCAGTTGGAGTGGCAATCGACCAGCATCGCGATCAAACCGCCGTAAACCAGACCCGGCCAGCCGCAATACTTGTCATCGGGCATATGCTCGGCCATGACATGCACCCCGTCTTCATGCCAGAAGCTCTTGATGTGCAGCCCGTGCGGGTTCTGGCTGCCGCAGCCATAACAAACGCCTTCAGGCGCGGCGATGTCTTGAAGCGAAATTTCCTGCGTGGTCATGGCGTGTTCGTCCTAAGTAGCAGGTGGTTCAAAGCGGGCCGGGTCGCAACGGATCGCAACGGCTGATCAATAAGGAGGAGACGCTTTTCTCTTTCCCGGCGGGCGTGAACGGCGGGTAGCATCGGGCCGATGTCGATATTACATAGCCGATACACGATGCGGAAGATAGCTCGGCAACCCCGTCCGTAGCTTGAGAACTACTCCCTCAGGCGTGAAAATTGCTGAACCACAAACGCCCCCACGGTGACCGCGCAGGCTACCCACGCACACGCCACCTGCCAATGCTTGAAAGGGCCGAGTACATCCCCCATCAGGAAACCGGTCGAAAGCAGAAACATAAACAATGAAATGGCCGCCAGGATGACGCGTGGAATCGCCATTACCCACCGCCACCAGGCTCCGGGTACAAAGCGCCGTGCGCCCCAACGAGTCAACACGGTCAGTCCCGCCAGCAAGGGGGCAAAAATAATCAGCAGCAGCGGAAAGATGTAGAGCGTCAACGTGAGTTCGACTTCCCCGCCATCCTCGCCGGGTGTGTAGAAACTTTCCACCCAGATGTCCCTGCACAGGGCGGCGGTGAGAAAAATGACGGCGACAGGGGCGATGGGGAATATCAGGCAACTGATGAGGTTTTTTCTAAGATCCGACATTGAATCGTCCTTGGTTTTTTTCAGGACACCGATGGGCTGGGGGTAGCCATCAACCGGGCAACAGGTTTCATGAACGAACAATCCTTTTCGTGCCAGTCGGGCGGTGAATTTAGCAGTTTTTTTCAGATCGTAAGGGCTGTACTTCCCACGGCCAACCGCAAACTTCCGTAGGACTCTTCCTGCCGACTCCGGGGATTTCAACGTTCATTGATAAGGCATAACAACAGGTCAAGACCTACTCGACAGCGCCTGTTTAAGCGGCCTACAGGTTACTTCATGAAAGCCACAACGCCTTGCGTCGTTGCCTACAGGTACGCCAGAATCCGCCGGCTTGTGCGTCTTGGGGGTCGTCGGTAACTTGGTTCGGGTCACTGATTGTCAGTGATCGGGTTTAGTAGCCCGGCCAAGGTAAGAGCGGTCGCATGAGTATCATCAGTCAGGTATTCGCCTTTGCTTGATGGTGGCTGTGCGCATGGCGTCCTCGGGCGCGCCGGTTTTTGCTTACCTCACCGGTCTACTAACTTGCGCACAGCTGCCACCCCCTTCGTTTAGTAGCGAACTGGTGCGGCCCTCTTTAAAGGTAAGTATCTATGTTCAAAGTTACTCCGAGTCCGCCGGACACCGACCCGGCCTCCCCACACGAAAGTTCCGAATCAAAACAAATCCACGAAACCGCCGATTGCGCCTTCGATCCAGGCCCCAACATCATGGCCACCCCGCGCGCACCCAGCACGATGTTCATCGTCAACCCCGAACTCAGTACCGAAACCCTGCTGGTGCACGCCTGTGAGTCGCTGGCGTCGGCCAATGTCATGGCCAACGATCTGGTGGATCATTTGCAGGGGACGAGTCGCAATGCGCTGTTGGGGATTGCGCAGGTGATCATGCTGGGGGAACTGGCGGTGAATCGGGCGCTGGATCGACTTGATCCGCCCTGACCACAATCTCCGGATCACCGATAGACCTGTGGGAGCGAGCTTGCTCGCGATGGCGGTGGGTCAGACACATAGATGTTGAATGTACGACCGCTATCGCGAGCAAGCTCGCTCCCACAGGGATTGCATTTAACTGATCGGCATCCGTTAATCCCCTCACAACAAATCAGCCCAGACTCTCGCCAATCTGCGCCGCCAACTGCACCAGCATCCCCGGTACTTCCTGGACCATCTCGCTCATGCGCGTGAGTCGCTGGCGTCGGCCAA
>NZ_AKJO01000136.1:0-11287 GCF_000282295.1 Pseudomonas sp. GM33 | reverse complement strand
GCGAGCTTGCTCGCGATGGCGTTGGGTCAGACACATAGATGTTGAATGTACGACCGCTATCGCGAGCAAGCTCGCTCCCACAGGGGTTGTGCTTAACTGATCGACCTCAGGGCAATTCCCACAAATCAGACTAGGCTTTCGCTGATCTGCGCCGCCAATTGCACCAGCATCCCCGGCACTTCCTGGACCATCTCGCCCATGCGCGCAAAGTCGTGGGTCATGCCGGCCTTTACCTCCAGCACCAGGGGTTGCCCCGTGGTCCGCAGTTTTTCGGCCCAGGCCAAACCTTCATCGAGCAATGGATCGTACTCGGCCAGCCAAAGCACCGTCGGCGTCAGGCGTTGCAGTCCTTCGGCGTACAGCGGTGAAAAACGCCAGTCGGCACGATCCGCTTCGCTGCGTTGGTATTGCTGGTAGAACCATTCCAGCGTGGTGGCTTCCAGCAGATAGCCTTCGGCGAATCGCTCGAGCGACGGGCGTTTTTTTACCGCATCGATCACCGGGTACAGCAACACTTGCAGGCGCGGCACCAGCGGCCATCCCAGCGGGTCCTGGGCCATGGCGATGCACAGCGATGCCACCAGGCTGCCGCCGACGCTATCCCCTGCCAGCGCAATGCGCCTCGCGTCCAGTCCCAAGGCTTGAGCACCGGTAACAGCCAGCCAGCGCGTCACGTCTTCGGCATCGTTGTAAGCGGTGGGGAAACGGTGTTCCGGCGCCAGCCGATAGTCCGCCGACAACACGGCAAATTCCCCTGCCAGCGCCAGACGCCGGCACAGGGTGTCGTGGGAATCGAGGCTGCCCACCACGTAGCCGCCGCCATGGAAGTACAACAACACCGGGCGCGGCTCGCCGTCCGGTTGCGCTTTGGCGTACAGCCGCGCATTGAGCACATACCCGTCCCGCGCAGGAAGGCTGACCGCCGTCACCGTCAATGCGCCCATCGGGGTGGCATCGAGCAACTGCGATGTCTGTTCGAATTGCTGCCGGGCTTCGCCAGGCGACAGCTCGTGCATGGGTTGGCTTTTGCCGCTGAGGCGGCCGAACTCGGCCAGTTCCAGAAAACCTTCGATGTCCGGGTGCAGTGCCATGGGCGGTAGTCTCCAAAAAATAAACAGGCTTGCCCTGGTAAACGAACCGGGAGGGTCGTTCATTAGGGCTCAATGAAGATCCTCCCAAGCCGAACGAAAAACCTGTGGCGAGGGAGCTTGCTTGTGGCGAGGGAGCTTGCTCCCGCTGGGTCGCGAAGCGGCCCCAAAACCTGTGATCGCGGTTAGCCAGACATACCGCGTTGTTCGGGTTTGCGACTGCTTCGCAGCCGAGCGGGAGCAAGCTCCCTCGCCACAGGCAAGCCCCCCTTACCACAGGCAGCCCCTTCGCCACAGAGGATCAGCTTTGCGGCACCACCTCCCGACCAAGCAGCGCCACCACGGCATCCAGGCACTCATCCTGCTGCAGGATATCGAAGTGCCCGGCCTTCACCGTTTGCACCTGTCGCAACCGCGGTTGCTGGCGCTCCAGCGTGGCGCGTTCGGCCGTCGGGTTGCCGTCGGCCCACCAGCAATGCAGCCCGGCTTGCGGAATCGGCAGGGTGTCGACCTGCCGCGACAGGGCCTTCAAGCGCGTGCTGACCATGAAGGTCTGGGCCAGCTCATCGGCACCGAGCAGCGCGTACCCGTTGGCCTGATCGCTTTGGCTGTCGATCACCGCGCGAATGATCCGCGCCACGGCATCGTGGTCCCCCGCCGACTCGGTACTCAACGCCCGGGCGATCACCTCGCCATCCATGCCCAGGGTTGCACCGAGGAACTCGGCCAGATCCACACGCCACTCATCCGCACTGGCAACGGCATTGGCCTGGGTCGGTACAAAGCTGTCCACCAGACCGACGAATGCCACGCGCTGGCCCTGCTGTTCGAACAGCTCACTCACCAGCAACGCCAAGGCCCCGCCCAGCGACCAGCCCAGCACGTGGTACGGCCCCTGGGGTTGTCGGGCGCAGATCGCCGCGACGTAGTCGGCGGCCATCTGCGAAAGCGAGGTGTCGTGCCACTGCCGGTCGAGCAGCATCCGGCATTGCACGCCGTACACCGTGCGCTCACCGTCCAGGCGCCGGGCCAGCGGCTCGTAATCGAACACCGTGCCGAAACCGGCGTGCAGGCAGAACAATGCCGGCTGATCCGCCATCAGCTGATTGAGCAGCAACAGCGGTTGCGGACTCTGGCGCACGGGCTGTTCATCGACACCGGACAACCCGGCAATCGTCGGCTTGGCCATCATGTCGCGCAGCTTGATCTGGAAATCCGGCGCGTTCAGCGCACGCACTTTCGAGATCACCTTGAGGGTGCGCAGTGAATCACCACCCAACTCGAAGAAGTTGTCGGTGATACCGACCTTCTCGATGCCCAGCACCTGTTGCCAGATGTCCGCCAGCGCCCATTCCAGCGGCGTGCGCGGGGCCACGTAGTCACGGCCGGTAAAGGCCGGATCCGGCAGGGCCTTGCGGTCGAGCTTGCCGTTGGGTGTCAGCGGGAAGCGCGGCAGCACCACCACCTGCGTCGGCACCATGTAGTCGGGCAGGCTTTCGCGCAATGCCGCCTGGCAACGCGGGCCGAGGCCATCGTCTTGCGCCGCCACCACATAGCCCACCAGTTGCGGCCCCTGGCCGTTGTCCCGCACGACCACCAGCGCATCGTTGACCCCGGCCTGCTCGCGCAAGCGGGCTTCGATTTCGCCCAGTTCGATGCGGAAGCCGCGCACCTTGACCTGATGGTCGATGCGCCCGACGTAGTCGAACACGCCATCCTCGCGGCGGCGCACCAGGTCACCGGTGCGGTACAGGCGCCCGCCTTCAGGGCTGAACGGATCGGCGACGAAGCGCTCGGCGCTCTGCCACGGATGACGATGGTAACCGCGCGCGACACCCCGTCCGCCGATGTACAACTCACCGACCATACCCACCGGCAGCGGGTTGAGGTCCATGTCCAGCACGTGCAGGCTGCGGCTGCCGACGCGTTGGCCAATCGGCGCGTACATCGCCTGGCAATGGCCGTCGGCGGCGATCTTCCACAGCAGCGGCGTGACCACGGCTTCCGTCGGGCCGTAGCCGTTGACCAGGTATTGCGGCTTGAGTGTGTGCTTGACCCGCTCGAACGTGGCGTCCGGCACCGCATCGCCACCGAAGCAGTAGATGCGCACCGGCGGTGGATCACCGCCCTGCAATTCGGCGTGCTCGGCCAGTTGCAGCAGGTACGCCGGGGGGAAGCAGGCGACGCTGATTCGCTGGCGGTGCAGCACAGCCAGGGTCTGTTCGGCGGTCCACAACGTATTGTCGCGAATGACCAGGGTCGAGCCGCTGATCAGCGCGGTGATCCAGCGTTCATGGGCGCCATCGAAGGCGAACGACATGAAGTGCAGTTCGCGATTGCCCGGGTCCATCTCATATAGCTCGGCGATGGCCTGTACGTGCATGCTCAGGGGGCCGTGGGCGACGGCGACGCTCTTCGGTTTGCCGGTCGAGCCGGAGGTGTAGATCAGGTAAGCCAGTTGCTCGGCGTGCACAGCACGTTGCGGTGCCGACACCTCGACGTCGAGGTTCAATCGGTCCACCGCGACCATGACCGTGCCCGGATTCAACTGCGCTGTGTCGCGCAGCCGTTCCTGGGTCAGCAGCAGGCGCATGTCGCTGTCGGCCATCATGTAGCGCAGGCGTTCCTGCGGGTATTGCGGGTCCAGCGGCACGTAGGCGGCGCCACACTTCATCACTGCCAGCAGCGACACCACCAGCTCCAGCGAACGCTCCATGAACACACCGATCACGTCTTCGGCCTGTACGCCTTGTTCCAGCAGATGCACCGCCAGCGCATCGGAGCGCCGATCCAGCTCGGCGTAGCTCAGGTGCTCGGCGTCGCGCTCGGCATAACTGAGCACCAGCGCCGTGTGATCCGGTTGCAGTCGCGCACGCTGACGGATCAGCTCGTGCACCGGTGTCTCGTCACCGTCCGCCACCACCGGCCGTTCGCCGTCCAGCGCCCGGCCTTCGTCCAGGGTCAGCAGGCCCAGCTCGCCGACGGCACGCCTGGCGTCGTCGCACAGGCGCTGCATCAGGCTTTCCATGTGGCCGCGCAGGGTTTCGACGGTCGCCAGATCGAACTGGTCGCGCTGGTGCATGTACTCGATGCGCAGCCCCTCGTCGAGGCTGACCATCAGGTCCATGGCGAAGCTGGTCAGGCCGAAGTCGGACACGTCTTCGAAGCGCAGCGAGTCGCCGTTCCATTCGCGCAGGGTGCGGTCCACCGGCTGGTTTTCGAAGACGATGATGCTGTCGAACAACGACTGCCCGCCCTGCCCGGCCCAGCGCTGGATATCGCTCAGCGGGGTTTGCTGGAAGTCGCGGATATCGAGGTTGCAGGCCTGGATCTCGCGCAGCCAGTTACCAACGCGGGCCTCGGTCGGCACGCTGTTGACCACCGGCAAGGTGTTGATGAACAGCCCGAGCATGTTCTCGGAGCCGTTGAGGGTTTCCGGGCGCCCGGACACGGTGGCGCCGAACGTCACCGTGCGCTGGCCGGTGTAGCGCTGCAACAGCAGCAACCACGCGGCTTGCACCAGGGTGTTGAGCGTCACCTGCTGTTGCTGGGCAAAGGCCTGCAAACGCGCAGTCTGCCCGGCACTGAGGTGCGTATAGATCGCGTGGTAACCCGCTTGCGGCGCCTTCACCGGCAAGGCGCGGGCCAGGTGCGTGGCGCCTTCGAGGTTGGCGAGTTTGCCTTTCCAGAACGCCTCGCTGGCCTCGGCGACTTGCTGGCCGAGCCAGTCGATGTAGTCGCGGTAGGCGGCCACCGGCTCGTGCTCATCGCCGCTGTAATGGCGCAGCGCTTCACCGATCAGGCGCGACACGCTCCAGCCGTCCATGAGGATGTGGTGGTAGGTCCAGATCAGGCGATAGCGGTCGTCTTCCAGACGCACCAGCAACAGGCGCAACAAGGGCGCGCGATTGAGTGAGAATCCGCGTTCACGCTCCTCCAGGGCCAGTTGGCGGACGCGTTCAGGCTGATCATCCAGCCCGCGCCAGTCCAGCTCGGTCAGCAGCGCAGGCGCATCGCGCCGCACCACTTGCAGCGGCTCCTTGTCGCCTTCCCAGAGGAATGCGGTGCGCAGAATCCCGTGACGTTGGGCGGCATCGGCCCAGGCTTCACGGAAACGCGCGCCATCCACGCCGCGCACGCCCACTTCGATCTGGTTGACGTACAGCCCCGAATCGCCGTCCTGCACCGAGTGGAAGAGCATGCCTTGCTGCATTGGCGAAAGCGGATAAACGTCCTCGACTTCGTCCGCTGTCAGTTCCAGCGCCTGATATTGCGCTTCACTCAGTTCGATTTTTTCTGCCGGTGCAACCACAGTCGGCACGGCTTGATCCGCTGCGACGGGTTGGGCGACCGTGGCCAGTTCGGCGAGGGTCGGATGGCTGAACACATGCTTGGGCGAAATGCTCAAGCCGGCCTTGCGTGCGCGGCTGACGGCCTGGATCGAGACGATGGAATCGCCGCCCAGCTCGAAGAAGTTGTCGTGCATGCCCACTTGCGGCACTTCGAACAACGCCTGCCACACCGCTTGCAGCGTCGCTTCCACGGCACTGCGCGGCGCAACGTATTCGCGTACTTGCTGGTCCGGTTGCGGCAATGCGCGGCGGTCGAGCTTGCCGTTGGGTGTCACCGGCAACTGATCGAGCAGCAACAGGTGGCTTGGCTGCATATGCTCGGGCAGCGCGTTGCGCAGGTGTTGCTTGAGTGGCTCAAGGTCCGCATGACCGACAACGTAAGCCACCAATTGCTTGGACTTGCCGACATCGAGGGCGATCACCACGGCTTCGCGCACCTGTGGATGCTCCAGCAGGCAGGCTTCGATTTCCCCCAGCTCGATGCGCAAGCCGCGGATCTTCACTTGATGGTCGATGCGGCCGACGTATTCGATCACGCCGTCCTCGCGATAGCGCGCCAGATCGCCGGTGCGATACAGGCGCTCGCCCTGCTCACCGAACGGGCTGGCGACGAAGCGCTCGGCGGTCAGGTCCGCACGGTTGTGGTAACCCCGGGCCAGGCCGATGCCACCCAGGTACAGCTCGCCCACACAACCCTGCACCTGCGGTTGCAGGCTGTCGTCGAGGATGTAGGTCACCAGGTTGGCAATCGGATAACCGATCGGCACGCTGAACCCGCCGTCATCGACACAGATCCAGTGGGTCACGTCGATCGCCGCTTCGGTCGGGCCGTACAGGTTGTACAGGCCGACGTCCGGCAGGACGCGGAACAGGCTGTGCTGCAGGTCTGCCGACAAGGCCTCGCCGCTGCACATGATCTGCCGCAGGCTGGCGCAGCGCTCGAAGCCTTCGCCCTGGACAAACGCCTGCAACATCGACGGCACAAAATGCAGGGTGCTGACCCGGTACTGCTCGATCAGGCTGACCAGTTGCGCCGGATCGCGATGGGCACCCGGCTCGGCCACGGCCAGCCGCGCGCCGGTCATCAGCGGCCAGAAGAACTCCCAGACCGACACGTCGAAACTGAACGGAGTTTTCTGCAACACGGTATCGCGCCCGTCCAGCGGATAGGCGCCCTGCATCCACGCCAGGCGGTTGTACAAGGCATCGTGACGGTTGGCCGCGCCCTTGGGTTTGCCGGTGGAACCGGAGGTGTAGATCATGTAAGCCAGCGATTGCAGCTCGACCACACAGGGCAGGTTTTCCTCGCTCAGCCCTTCGAGCAGCGGCGCCATGTCGTCCAGGCAGATCGCCGTGGTGGCGGCCGGAATCGGCAACTGCTCAAGCAAATGACGCTGGGTCAGCAGCAGGTGCACGCCACTGTCGTCGAACATGTGCTCCAGGCGTTCGCGCGGGTAGTCCGGGTCCAGCGGCACGTAGGCGCCACCGGCCTTCATGATCGCCAGCAAACCGATCACCAGTTCCAGCGAGCGCTCGGCAGCGATGCCCACCAACACTTCGGCGCCCACACCCTGGCTGCGCAACAGGTGCGCCAGTCGGTTGGCCTGTTGGTTGAGCTGGCGATAACTCAGGGTCCGGCCGGCAAACACCAGGGCCGGGGCCTCCGGGGTTTGCAGCACCTGGGCTTCGAAGCACTGGTAGACCGGGCGCACATCCGCCCAGTCCTGTGCGGTACGGTTGTAGCCTTCGACCTGTTGCGCCGTTTGCACGGCATCGAGCAGGCTCAAGCGCCCCAATGGCTGCTGTGGCGCGCAAACCATGGTATCGAGCAAGGCAACCAGCCGCGAACTCAAACCTTCGATGGCCTCGGCGCTGAACAGCGCCGTGTCGTAGTTGAAACGCAGGTCCAGGCATTCGCCCAGCTCGGCGGCGATGGCCAGCGGGAAACTGGTCTGGTCGTGGTTGCTGATGCCGGAGAATTTCAGCGCGCTGCTGTTGCCCTCCTCCAACGCTTGCGCCACCGGGTAGTTTTCGAACACCAGCAGGGTGTCGAACAGCGCCTCGCCGGAATGACCGGCCCAGCGCTGCACATCCGCCAGCGGCGTGTACTCGACTTCGCGCAACCTGAGGTTGAGCGCCTGGACTTCATCGATCCATTGGCTGACCGTGCGCTCGGGGTGCGGCGTGGCGATCACCGGCAAGGTGTTGATGAACAACCCGATCTGCTGCTCGATGCCTTGCAGTTCACTCGGACGCCCCGACACCGTGGCGCCGAACGCGACCGTCGACTGGCCGGTGTAGCGCTGCAATATCAACAGCCATGCCGCTTGCAGCAGGGTGTTGGGCGTGACGCGGGCCTGGCGGGCGAAACCACTGAGACGTTCGGTGGCCGCGCGGTCCAGGCTGAGGTGCAGGGTGCGATGACCGCTGCCCTGCCCTGCATCCGGGCCCGGCAAGGCACCGGCCAGTCGCGTTGGCTCGCTGAACGCCTGCAATTGCTCCAGCCAGAACGCTTCGCACGCAGCGCGATCACGGGTGCCCAGCCAGCTCATGTAGTCGCGATAACGACCAACACCCGGCGCCGGCATGACACCGGAGTAGCGCTGCAGCACTTCGCCGAACAACTGCGAGGTGCTCCAGCCGTCCAGCAGGATGTGGTGGTTGGTGAAGATCAGGTGATGGCTGTCATCGGCGGTCTGCACCAGGGTCAGGCGCAGCAGTGGCGCCGCCGTCAGGTCGAAACCGCGCAGGCGATCGTCCTCGGCCAGTCGCTCCAGCGCGTGCGGCAGATCAGGCCGGTCGCGCCAGTCGAGCAGGCTCATCGGCAGCGTAGCGTCGGCCAGGATCACTTGCAGCGGTCGCGAGCCATTGCTTTCGCTGAAGAACGCCGCGCGCAGCACTTCATGGCGTGCCAGCGTCTGCTGCCAGGCGTCGCGGAACGCCGCGACGTCCAGCCCCTGCACATCCACGCGCATTTGCGGCACGTAGGCACCGGCATCCGGGGCGAACAGGCTGTGGAACAACATGCCTTGCTGCATCGGCGACAGCGGCAGGATGTCTTCGATGCGGCTGGCCGCCAGCGGCAAGGCATCGAGCTGCGCCTGATCGACGCGCACCAGCGGTACGTCGCTCGGGGTCAAGCCACCGGCACCGCTCAGGCAATGTTCGATCAGCCGTTGCAACTCCATGGCATAGGCATCGGCCAGGAACTGTACGGTTTGCGCTTTGAACAGGTCGCTACTGAAGGTCCAGCTCAGGCGCAGTTGGCCAGCGTAGACCTGGCCGTTGATGCTCAGGCCCCGGTCCAGCTCGGCCGAGGCGCCCTGCTCGGCGCCGCCGCTTTCCTTCGCCGGACGCCACGGCGCCTGCTCGTCGAAGCTGGCGTCGAACTGGCCCATGTAGTTGAAGGTGACCTGGGGTGACGGCAGATCCTCGAGGCCAACGTCGGCCAGATAGCGCAGGATGCCGAAGCCGATGCCTTTGTCGGGCACGGCGCGCAGCTGTTCCTTGACCGCCTTGATGCTCGCGGCCAGGTCGTCGGCCGGGGTGAGCTTGACCGGGAAAATCGAGGTGAACCAGCCGAGGGTGCGGGTCAGGTCGATGTCGTCGAACAGGTCTTCGCGGCCGTGGCCTTCCAGTTTGACCAGGGTCGACGATTGACCGGTCCATTGCCCCAGTACCCGCGCCAGGGCCGTCAGCAACAGGTCGTTGACCTGGGTGCGGTAAGCCGCGGGGGCCTCTTGCAGCAGTTGGCGGGTCAAGGTGCTGTCGAGCACGGTTTCCACGCTGACGGCGTGCCGGCTGGCCAGGCTGCCTTGCGGGTTGTCCGCCGGCAGTTGCACCGCAACGTCCTGGTATTGGGCTTGCCAGTAAGCGGCTTGCTGCGCCAGCGCCGGGCTGTGCGCATGGCGTTGCAAACGTGCGGCCCAGGCCTGATAGGCGCTGGTCTTGGCCGGCAGGCGCAGCGGTTCGGCCCGACGTGCCTGAGCGTAGGCGGCTTGCAGGTCTTCGAGTAGCAGGCGCCAGGAAACGCCGTCCACCGCCAGGTGATGCACCACCAGCAACAGGCGCTGGCCTGCCGTACCCATGTCCACCAGCAAGGCACGCAGCAGCGGGCCGTCCTGCAGGTTCAGGCTCGCCTGTGCGGCATTGCACAGTTCAAGCAGTTCATCGGCATCGGCGGCTTGGCGCTGCCAAAGTACATCGGCGCGGCTCCACTGCTCGGCTTGTGCCTGTTGCCAGACACCATCGACCTGACGCAAGCGCAGGCGCAATGCATCGTGATGTTCCAGCAACGCCGCCAGCGCCTGTTGCAGGCAGCCGCTGTCGAGCGGCTCGCGCAGTTCCAGCAATACCGACTGGTTCCAGTGATGACGGGCTTCGATGGTTTGTTCGAAGAACCAGTGCTGGATCGGCGTCAGCAATACGTCACCGCGCACCGGCCCCTGATCGATGACCAGCCCGGCGCTGCGCACGGCGACCTTCGCCAGACCCTGCACGGTCTGGTGCTGGAACAGGTCGCGCGGGGTGATGCGAATCCCGGCCTGACGCGCGCGGCTGACCACCTGGATGGAGATGATCGAGTCGCCGCCCAGCTCGAAGAAGTTGTCATCGATGCCTACGCGCTCGAGCTTGAGCACGTCTTGCCAGATCGCCGCCAACTCGCTTTGCAGCTCATCCATCGGCGCCGTGTAAGCCTGCTGCGCCAGCGCCGCATCAGGCTTGGGCAGTGCGTTGCGATCCAGCTTGCCGTTGCTGGTCAGCGGCCAGTGGTCGAGTCTGATCAGGTGCGCCGGCACCATGTAGTCCGGCAGACCGCCCTGCAAATGTTCGCGCAGGGACTGGCGCAAATCCTTGTCGTCGTGGGTCGCGGTGAACCACGCCACCAGTTGCTGGCTGCCGTTGACCTGCGGTGCCAGGACCAGCGCCTGCTCGATGGCCGGATGGCTTTGCAGGCGGTCCTGGATTTCCCCCAGTTCGATGCGAAAGCCACGGATCTTCACCTGATGGTCGATACGCCCGGCGTACTCGATGCTGCCATCGGCGCAATAACGCGCCAGGTCGCCGGTGCGATACAGGCGTGCGCCCGGCTCAGCGGCGAACAGGTCCGGCACAAAACGCGTGACGGTCAGGTCGGCACGCTGGTGATAACCCCGGGCCAGACCGGCACCGCCGACGTACAGCTCACCGACGCAGCCCTTGGCCACCGGGTTCAGGCGCGGGTCGAGCACGTACCAGCGCAGGTCGGTGATCGGCTCGCCCAGCGGCGAGCTGTTGGCGCCATCGAGGTCAGCGCGGGACAGCGGGCGGTAGGTCACGTGCACCGTGGTTTCGGTGATGCCGTACATGTTGATCAGCAACGGCTGCCGGTCGTCGAAAGCGTCGTACCACGGCCGCAGGCTGGCCACGTCCAGCGCCTCGCCACCGAACACCACGTAACGCAGGGCCATGCCCGGCGCGTTGGCGCAGGCGAACGGCATCAACTGGCGGAAGGCCGAGGGGGTCTGGTTGAGTACCGTGACACCCTCATCACTGAGCAAGCGGGCGAAGTCTTCCGGGGAGCGGCTGACCGCGTGCGGCACCACCACCAGCTTGCCGCCGTAGAACAGCGCGCCAAAGATTTCCCATACGGAAAAGTCGAAGGCATAGGAATGGAACAGGCTCCAGACGTCGTCCCCATTGAAACCGAACCAGTGCCCGGTGGCGCTGAACAGGCGGGTCAGGTTGCTGTGGGGCAGCAGCGTGCCCTTGGGTTTGCCGGTGGAGCCGGAGGTGTAGATGACGTAGGCCAGGTTCTGCGGGCTGGTCAGGTTCGGCAGGTTGTCGGCGCTGGCCTCCTCGAGCCAG
>NZ_AKJO01000135.1:0-23472 GCF_000282295.1 Pseudomonas sp. GM33 | reverse complement strand
AAGCCAGCTCCCACAAAGGACCGTGCCCACGCTGAAACTGTAGGAGCCAGCCTGCTGGCGATGAACTCAAGTACGCCGCGTTTATCCAGGTCACACGCGTTATCGCTGGCAAACCAGCGCCTGCAATGCCCCGAAAATGCGTGAAGACCCCGCAAAAAAACCCCCTCACAGGGAGGGGGTCTGGTGTTTGCAAGGTTCTAACAGTTTCACCCATCTTCACCTGGACTTTCGTCAGCTCATCGCGCCGGAATTCCAGCGAACAGCCAGGTAGTCTCCTCGGCCGGCGCTGCGGCGTTGCGATTGCGCGCCCATTGGGTCAGCGCCACCATCGTCGCAAAGCCGAGCACGATCAATACCGGATAGGCCATCAGCAACTCGGTCAGCGAGTATTTCCAGGCCAGCGGTCGGCCGACACCGAGCATCGCGGCATACAGCCAGGAAACGCCCGACAGTGCACCAGAGAACAGGGCAAACATTCGCACATTGATAGGCAGGTCAAGCAAGGAACCGGCCTTGAGCATGGCGGGCAATACATAGCGGTGCAAGAGCATGCCGTTGAATGTCAGCAACAAGACAATAATAACTTTGGCTTGAAGTTTCGGGTTGGCAAAATAAGTCATCCCTTTATCAAGGTAATCAATACCTATTATCGCTGCACCGGTGATCCACAAGAACAGCAACGCATTGGAAACAGACTTCTGCAGACTGGCCATATGATCATTATCGTGCCCGGACGACACACGGCCTTTCAATAGATCCTTGACCATGGCGACATCGCTGGCAAACACCAGGCCAATGGCTACGCAGCAAGCCAACAGGTGTACGTATACAACTCCTAAACGCATGAACTCCATGGATTCTTTCTGGCCAAGCAGGCCGATCATTGTATTAATATCCACGTTTTACATCTCCACTTATTGCGGCAGTGTGAAGTGACCATGCCCCAGGCACGCGAATGAATTATCCACGCCTGCACAATCAAAGTTCACATTGATTGAAGCGACTAAATTAGTTTGGGTCTTACAAGAGAGAGCGACTCGCCCCGCGAGTCAGTGATGACGGCATACTATCACTCCAGGTCTCAGGTAAAAAAAATCCCCATGTGCATTCCATTCAATGCAGATGAGGTATACGTCCAATTTACTAGGGATTGCAGTGCGGAGCTCAAAGGATCCGCCTGCTGGAAGATCAGAGCCCAGCATATCCCGATCGTTCATTTTTCGAACAAAAACCTCGACAAACGGTACTGCCCATAATGCCTCGGGAGGCCGGTTTCATTGGCTGAAACCACTGTTACCAAGCGGCTGAATCGTTTCATTTATCATGTCGAAAAAAAAAGCGGATTTCGCGCGGAACTCACACCTTTTGACCCAGCGAATAGCGAGTTTTGCCTCGTACGAAGGCACGCCATTCGATGCTTGCTGAACAGGATCAAGCCAGCAACTGGCTGATCCACCGGACCTGGCGCGCGATGTCCTGCACCTTTTCCTCAGGCACGGTTCGCTGCGCCCCGGCAAATTGGCTCAGGGTCTTCTGCTTCTGGCGCAGCTTGCGCTGCCACTTGACCAGGAACGCCGGGCTGCGGGCCTGCATCTGCAACGGGCCGAAGTACAACTCTTGAGCGCTGTAGATCACTGGCCCGGCGCGCTCGGCGACGATGATTTCGTAGTCGAAACGATTTTCTCGCAGCACTTCCTCGCAGAGGATGCGATAGTCGTTTTCCATCAGCCACAGGCGCAATGGCTGCTCGCCGCCGTTGGGTTGCAGGATCAGGCGCTCCTGCCCGCTCAGGTACGCCTTGCCGCTGTCGAGGATGTCGCGGATCGTTTCGCCGCCCATGCCGCAGAGGCTGATCGCCGTGATCCCGTCTCCCGGCAGGATTGCCGCCAGGCCGTTGGCCAGGCGCACGCTGATCCGTTGTTCCAGATCGTTCTCGCGCACGGTGCGTTCGGCCGCGCGGAACGGCGTCAACGCCACCTCCCCGGCCACCGCCGCGGTGATGGCGCCACGGCGCATCAACGCCACCGGCAGGTAGCCGTGATCCGAGCCGATATCGGCCAGGCGCGCACCGGCCGGCACATGCGCCGCCACGCGTTCCAGGCGCATGGACAATGTCTGTTCGTTCAACTGCGGCCCCTTCTCACCACGAACGTCCGGCACCTTTGGCCGGAACGGGGCGCGATTGTGTCGGGCAATGCCGAGCATTTCAAATTTATGCGACCAGGTTACAACCCCCCCCTTCACGCGATCACGCCCGCATACACCGATCTGTCGACGTTTCCGCCGGACAGAATCACCCCCACCCTTTTTCCCGACATGGCTTCACGCTCGGCAATGAGCGCCGCAAGCGCCGCCGCACCGGCCCCTTCCGCCAGGTTGTGGGTATCGGTGTAATACACGCGCATGGCCTCGGCTATCTGCGCGTCACTGACCGCAACGATCCGCGCCGCACCTGCGGCATAGACGGCAAAGGCCTCAGGCACCGGCTTGCGTACGGCCAGACCGTCGGCAAAGGTGGTCGCCGAGGCGGTTTCGCACAGGGCGCCGGTGTTGAACGATAACTGTGCGGCCGCCGCCTCTGTGGAAACCACGCCCACCACCCGGGTGTCCAGGCCCAGGGCATCGCGGGCGGCGATCACGCCACAAATCCCCGATCCACAGCCAATCGGTACATAGACGGTATCCAGATCCGGCGCGGCGTTGAACAACTCCAGCGCATAGGTGGCGACGCCCTTGACCAGCTCGGTGTGAAACGGCGGCACCAGGAACAGGTCGTGCTCTTGCGCAAGCCGTGCCGCCTCTTCGCGGGCCTCATCGAAATCGCGGCCATACTCGACCACTTCAGCGCCAAAGCCGCGCATGGCGTTGTTCTTTTCGACCGAGTTGCCTTGCGGCACGACGATCAGCGCCCGCAAACCCAGTGCGCCAGCCGCCAGTGCAAGGCTCTGGCCATGATTGCCGCGGGTCGCGCTGACAATGCCCTTCACGCCCGGATGCTCGCGTTTGAGCCAGTGCATGAACGTGATGCCGCCACGCACTTTGAAAGCACCGGTAGGCGTGTGATTTTCGTGCTTGACCCACACCGTGCAACCCAAACGGCCGGCCAACAACGGCCAAGGGTACTGGGCGGTGGCGGACATGACCTGGTACACATGGCGTGCGGCCTGTTCGATGTCGTCGCGAGTCAGTGTGTGCATGAGTTGTCTCCCCGGGATTTTGCCCAGTCTGAACAGGAGCGCAGTACGCAGGCTTTCAAAAAACCGACCTGACTTTTGTGTGTCCTCTTCACTACTATGGCGCTCATGAGCCATCGAAACCGCGTGCATCCACCCCTGCTGTCCGAACCGATCCGCCGCATCGAGGCCGGCCCCTGGGCGATCGAATTGCTCCCCGGCTGCGCCTACGCAACCCGATACGTAGCGACCCAGGCGGGAATCGGCTTTGCCTTCGACAGCCAGCGAGGCCTGCACGCGATCGGCAGCGACCGGGTACAACCCTTCGATGCCCTGCCCAACGGCCTGGCGTTCGTTCCGGTAGGGTGTGACGTATTATCCGAATCGCCCAAGGGGGGTGAATATCTGCGGGTGATACGCACTGACGGTGTGGCGCTGGAGGGGGATCGCGCCTTCAACAATCGCATCGACCGGCAGGCCACGGCCCTCGCATGGCACATGCGCGCCGCGCTGTTGCACCCTGGCGTGGAGGACGACTGGGAGGCCTGGGCACTGGCATTGTCCGAGCGCGCGACGGCCAGCGAAGCCGTGTCGACACAGCCCCAAGGCTCGATAACCGGCAGCCGGATGCGCTTGCTCGATGAGTTCATTGACGCAGGCCTCGATGGCCCGTTAAGTGTACCGGCGATGGCGAGCCTGCTTGGCTTGTCCGAAGGCTACTTCATGCGGGCCTTCAAAAACGCCACCGGCAAAAGTCCCCATGCTTACCTGATCGATCGACGCCTGGCCAGGGCCCGCGCCCTGATGCGCGACTCGACCGCCACGCTGGCTGAAATCGCCTACGCCTGCGGTTTCAATTCCCAGGCGCATATGGCGACTACCTTCAGGCAACGCCTCGGTGTGAGTCCGGTGCAATTGCGTCGACAATGAAACGGCAGGAAAATCAGCGGTCGCGGGCGGGCAGCATGCCCTTGAGCACATCATCCTTTTCAACGAAGTGATGCTTGAGCGCAATCAGCAGATGGCCCACCACCAGCGCGCCGCACAACCACGACATGTAGGTGTGAACCGCCTTTGCCAGATCGTACAGGCTCTGATCGGGGTCAACGATTGGCGGGAGCATGAACAGCGCCGCCACCATGACGGGTTTGTCGGCGACCGAGCTCCAGTACCAGCCGGACAACGGCAGCCCGATCAAGGCCACGGCGTACAGCAGTACATGCCCGACCAGCGCACCACGCTTCATCCTCGGGCTCATCGAATCGGGTAGCGCCGGTGCCGGGTGACTCAATCGCCAGGCGATACGCACGACAATGAGAAACAGCAGCGTGCTGGCCATCGCCTTGTGCACGTAGGTGAGTTCATGGTGGGCATTGAACTCGTCACGCCAATGCGTTGCCACAATTCCGATAACCCAGGCCCCCAACCAGATCAGGGCCATGCCCCAATGCAGCCACTTGGCTGTACCGGTGTAACTTCCTTCCTTCGCCATCTCACTGTCCTGCCCGTCACTTTTGAAGGCGGATTATCGCGACAGGGTGTTATCGGAAAAACCGTGAAATGTTGCTTAAACACATCGAAATGTTTGATGTAGCTCGTATTTCGCTTTCGATCGGACAGGTCGAAATCGACCCCATGTGGCCGGTGGTCGTTGCATGTCGATTGTCCCCGGCGTTTGACTAAGCTTATTGAATCAGGGCGACCTGAAACCCGGGGGAGCAGCAACGGATCTGTATTGGCATTACGACGGTACGCTCAAAGGAGACGACCATGTATGCGGTGATAAGAACCTACCTGGGTGCTGGAGCCAAGCAGCTATTCGAGTTTATGGAAGAGCGCAGCGTCGACATCGAAACGACCTTGCGCACAGTACCTGGCCTCGTAAGCTACACACTGCTCAATACGGGTGATGGTGGTACTTCGATCACTGTTTGCAAGGACAAGGCCGGCAGTGATGCGAGCCTGAAAGTTGCCCGTGAGTGGATTCAGAAAAACACTTCGCATATCCGCGCGAACCCACCGATCGTGACGGAAGGTCCGGTCATTGTGCAGATCAACTAGCGACCGGTCCGCAGGATGGCGAGTGCTATACTTTTTTTCAGATTGCATGAAGTGTGCAACGTTCCCCACGGTTCAGACACCGACTGCAAATCCAGGTTAATCGCTGCCGGACAAAGGAGGTCTACAGCAAATTCGAGTCGGGAGGTGTGGCATGAATCGGCACTATTACATCAGTGACAATCTCAACGATCTTGAAACCGTTGAATATGAACTGGAAGCCAGCGGCATCAATTCTGAACAGATACATGTGCTCAGTGAAAAAGTTGCCGATGTCGAACAACATCACCTCCACGAGGTTAACTCGTTATTGGAACAGGATGCTGTTCACTCGGGTGAGATTGGCGCGGTGATCGGTTTGCCACTGGCGGCACTGGTTCTGGGTGGCGCCTATTGGATGGGCTGGACCGAATCCGCCGCAGGCTGGATGCCTTTTATCTTCCTTTCCATTGTCATCCTGGGCTTTTGCATCTGGGAAGGCGGTTTTTTCGGGTTCCAGATGCCCAACACTCACTTCCGCAACTTCAAACAGGTGGTAAACGAGGGCAAACATATCTTCTTCGTCGATGTTGAGCCGAACCAGGAATCGGTACTGGATCAGGTAATCAGGCAACATCCACAGCTGGAGATAGCCGGCACTGGCGCGGCAGCCCCCCATTGGACTGTGGCCTGGCAGCACAAATGGCATCAGTTCAAGCGAGTGATATCGGGTTAGCGCCTGGAGACTCAAGGTCATCCGCAAACGGCTTACTGGCCAAAGAAAATGACCCGGCTGAGGAATATATAGTCAGCCTCGGTGGCCATCAGCCCGACGAGCACCAGCAAACACAGAGGTGGCACCAATATGGCGTAGACCATAGCCAACCGCTCCCAGGCCATATGCATGAAGATGGAGACAATCAAACCTGCCTTCAACAACATGAACGTGATAATCAGGGACCACCGAAGATAGCCATGGAAGTGGAAATAGTCGACCAGGTACGACAGCGTGCTGAGGACGAATAACAGCCCCCAGATTTTAAGGTACAAACTGATTGGATGTTGCTGACCCTGAGCATGTGCCATCACCCGCCCTCCTCTACCATAAATAGAAGAATGCAAAAATAAACACCCACACCAAATCCACGAAGTGCCAGTAGAGCCCGGCGATCTCGACGTTCTGGTAGTTTCCGGAGCGTTCATAATCTCCGCGCAACACTTTCAGCGCCACAATGCTGAGGTAGATGGCGCCGATTGACACATGCAGCCCGTGAAAACCGGTAATCATGAAGAAGCTGGCACCAAATTGCGCAGCCCCCATCGGGTTCCCCCACGGACGCACGCCTTCTGCGATGAGCTTGCTCCATTCAAATGCCTGCATGCCGACGAACGTCACACCCAGGGCAGCGGTCGCCAGCATCAGGGCCGTCGTTTTCGCGCGATCACGGCGATAGGCGAAATTGACGGCCATGGCCATGGTGCCGCTGCTACTGATCAGCACAAAGGTCATGATGGCGATCAGAATAAGCGGGATTTCCCTTCCTCCGATCGTCAAGGCAAACACTTCACTCGGGTTCGGCCAGGCCGTCGTGATGGTCATGCGTACCGACATATAGCCGGTTAAAAAACAGGTGAATATGAACGTATCGCTGAGCAGGAAGATCCACATCATCGCCTTGCCCCAGGGCACCTGCTTGAAGGCCTCTTTGTCCGTGGACCAGTCGCTGGCGATACCTTGCCATCCCAGGGCGGGTGGCAAGCCTGGTGGATCGGATGAACCGGTCTGGGCTTGGGCTTGGGCTTGGATTTGGGCGTGCGGATGCGATGCCATGGCTTTTCACCTCAGGCCGCAGAATCTGGCGATGGCTTCATAGGTTTGCGGCGTGCTGGCCAGCAGAGCAAACAGCACGAACCAGAGACCCAGCAAGTAATGCCAATAGATGGCACAGAGCTCTACGCTGGCGCTCAGTTGCGCCACCGGCACATGGCGCATAAATTTGGCGACTATCCAGCACCAGGCGATCAGTCCGCCCAGCAGGTGCAGCCCATGTAGCCCGGTCAACAGGTAGAAAAAACTGTTGGCCGGATTGCTCGCGACAAAGTAGCCCCAAGCAACAAACTGCTGCCAGACCCAGAGTTGTCCCGCCAGAAAGGCAATTGCAAAGACGCCCGCCAGTGCAAAACCAACCACGGTTGCGCCCAGTCGAGCCTGTCGGGCGGCCATGCGCGACCATTGCAGTGCGATGCAGCTCAATAGCAGAAAAGCCGAGTTCAGCCATAGCGGCCGCAAATTGCCTAACGGCGCCAAAGGCTCTGTCAGGGGTAGCCAGTCGGCCATTTGTGAACGGGCAACAAAGGCGATCAGGAAGAGGAAGAACAACGAACTGACCACCACCAGAAACAAGCGCAGGCCCACTCTTGCGATTTGACTTCTATTGGCACCCTCAGAGTCCTGAACACCCTCAGGGTCGCGATTCCAGCTGCCGCCGGGGTCGGCGCCGTCGGCGTTTCTCAATAGCAGTCTGTTCATGTCTTGACGTCCGCTATTTTGGTTCCGGCATGAAGTTGGCGCATGTGCTCCAGTTCCTCGGCGGAGACTGTTTGCGGCACGAAATCCTGTTCTATCCCCGGCACGCTGTAGTCATAGGCCCAGCGATGCACGACCGGCAACTTCTCTCCCCAGTTACCGTGTATCGGCGGGGTGTTCGGCGTTTGCCATTCCAGGCTGGCCCCGCCCCAGGGATTACTGCCGGCGGGCTTACCCTTGAATGCACTCCAGGCCATGTTGAACAGGAACAGCAACTGGGAAACCCCGACAGTCAATGCGACCACGGTAATGAAGGCATTCAGCTCTTGCGCCGACTGCGGGATGAACGCGTAGTTTTCATAGGCGTAGTAACGGCGAGGCATGCCCTGGAAACCCAGGTAGTGCATAGGGAAGAAGATGGCGTAGGTGCCCAGAAAGGTAATCCAGAAATGCAGCTTGCCCAGGGTGTCGTTGTACATGCGCCCGGTGACTTTCGGGAACCAGTGATAAATACCGCCGAACACCACCAGTACCGGTGCGACCCCCATGACCATATGAAAATGGGCGACGACGAAATAGGTGTCCGAGAGCGGAATATCCACGATCACATTGCCGAGAAACAACCCGGTCAGACCGCCGACCAGGAAGGTCACGATAAAGGCCAGGGCAAACAGCATCGGCACGGTCAGATGGATGTCGCCGCGCCACAGGGTCAGTACCCAGTTATAGACTTTCAGCGCGGTCGGCACCGCGATGATCAAGGTGCTGACGGCGAAAAAAAAGCCAAAGTACGGGTTCATTCCGCTGACATACATGTGGTGCGCCCAGACCACAAAACTCAGTACTCCGATCGCAACAATGGCCCACACCATCATTCGGTAGCCGAAGATGTTTTTACGCGCATGGGTACTGATCAGGTCGGAGACCAGGCCAAATGCAGGGAGAGCGACGATGTAGACTTCCGGGTGGCCGAAAAACCAGAACAAGTGCTGGAACAATATCGGGCTGCCACCCTGGTGATCGAGCTGCTGCCCCAGCGAGACCATCGCCGGCATGAAGAAGCTGGTGCCCAACAGCTTGTCAAACAGCATCATGACCGCGCTGACGAACAACGCCGGGAAGGCCAGCAAGGCCATGATCGAAGCCATGAAGATGCCCCACACCGAGAGCGGCATGCGAAACAATGTCATGCCGTGCGTGCGCGCCTGCAACACCGTGGTGACGTAGTTCAACCCGCCCATGGTGGCGGCGACGATAAAAATCGCCAGTGAGACGAGCATCAGGACAATGCCCCACTCCACGCCCGGTGTTCCCTGAGCGATGGACTGTGGCGGATAGAGCGTCCAGCCGGCACCCGTGGGGCCGCCGGGGACGAAAAAACTGCTGAGCAACACCACTACCGCCAGCAGGTAAAACCAGTAACTGAGCATGTTGACATAGGGGAAGACCATGTCGCGGGCGCCCACCATCAGCGGGATCAGGTAGTTGCCGAAGCCCCCCAGGAACAAGGCCGTCAGCAAGTAGATGACCATGATCATGCCGTGCATGGTCATCGCCTGATAGTAAGTATTGGCATCCATGAACGCCAAACTGCCGGGGAAGCCTATCTGCATGCGCATCAAGCCGGACAGCACGAGGGCGATAAGCCCCACGAACAGAGCCGTCAAGGAGTATTGAATGGCTATGACCTTGTGGTCCTGACTCCAGACATATTTGGTCAGGAAGCTTTTGGGCTCGTGCAGTGCTTCTGTTTCGGCTTGCTCCGCATAGGCCATCACGTCATCCTCGTTCCGAAGTTTCAGTGTGTTTCTGGCTGCTTTACGGCTACTTCCCTGGCTCCGCCTTGGTCGCATCAGCGTCAGCATTCGCTTTGGATTTGATAAAAGCGATCAGTGCATTCAGCTCCTTGTCACTCGGAGCAAGCGTCGGCATTACGGCTGGATAGCCCTTGACGATTTTGGCATTGGGATGAAGAACCGACTCTTTCAAATAGCCCTCATCGACCTTTACGCTCGTATCGTCGGCAAGGGTTTCCGTCTTGCCATACAGACCCTGCCAGCTGGGGCCGACGCCCTTGTTGCCATCGACACTGTGGCAGGCCAGGCAGCCAAGCGACCCGGCCAGTCGCTGCCCCTGCGCCACCAGGTCTTCGCCCGGGCTCGACGCTTCGCCGGTCGAAGGTTGATCGTCTTGCCCGGCAGCACCCAGTGATTTGATCAGGGCGATGACAGCACCCAGTTCGTCGTCTTTGAGAGTATAGGCCACCATGACCGGCGGGTAGCCCTGTACCAGGCGGGCCTTCGGATCGAGAATCGACTCTTTCAGGTAGGCCTCGTCGACCAGCACACCGGTGCCATCGGCAAGCTGTTCAGTGCGGCCGTACAGCCCCTTCCATCCCGGGCCGAGACTGGCACTGCCATCCTGGCTATGGCAGGCCTTGCAGCCTAGCTGTTCGACCAACTGACGACCTTTTTCCAGCACGCTGTCTCGACCGGGTTTGGCAGCTGTGGTCAATGTCTGCGCAAAAGTCGGTTGGCTTTTTAGCCATTGATCGAAGACGCCCTGTTCTTCCACGATCATATGGCCACGCATGTTGTAATGACCTACACCACAAAATTCAGCGCAAAGGACTTCGTATTTTCCGGTTTTGGTCGGCGTAAACCAAAAGTACGACACCATCCCTGGCACCATATCCATCTTGCTGCGAATTTGCGGAACATAGAAATCGTGCAGGACATCTTTAGAGCGCAATAGAACTTTCACCGGCCGATCGAGCGGAAGGCGAACTTCATTATTCATGACAAGTACATCGTCCTGGCCTGCAGGATCCTTGGGATCAAGGCCGAGGGGATTGGTGGAGTCGACAAACCTGATATCCGACTTGCCCAGCTTTGCGTCTTGCCCGGCAAAACGATAGGCCCACTGCCACTGCTGGCCGACCACTTCAAGTTCGTAGGCATCTTTCGGCACCCGGATGAAATCGTTGTAGACAACCAGGCCTGGCGCCAACATCCCGGCGATGCCTGCCGAGGTAACGATGATCAGCCATGTTTCCAGTTTTTTGTTTTCCGGCTGGTAGGCCGCCCTGGCACCCACCTTGTGACGATAACGAATCACCGCTACTGCCATGAACCCCGTGATGGCAATGAAAAATATTCCGCTGATGATCAGGGTGATGAACAGGGTGGTGTCTATGGATCCCCAGTTGGAAGCGGCTGTTGTCGCATGCCAGGGCGCCAGTATGTGGAATAGCACGGAGGCAATAACGATGAGTATCAGGACAATTGCTATTGCCATTTGCTCTTCATCCTATTCCTGTTGTTCATTGGTTATGCAATAAGCATCGCCACTGACGTCCAAGCAGGGCCGACAAATACCACCCGTCCGGGCGCTAAAGTCAGTAAGAAGTATAGAGCGATCGGCTTGTACCGTGAGGCCGGCAAGTGAGTTCCGGTTGCCAGCTATACTTGAGTGCTGATGACGGATGGCAGAGTTCGGCACCGCAAAGTTCGAACCCTGCCCTTGCAGCGTCGTCAAACAAATGTGGTGACATTGAGCAGGGACGGTAGCCACACAGTCCAGCAATCCACATGGGAGGTTTCGTCATGAGTGCCCTGACGATCGAAGGCTGGTGCAAAACCAGCAGCGACCAAAAGTCCACCCCGATGGGGGAAGTCCATTTCTACGTCGACGGACCTCTGCATGTCCGTCTGGAAGAGGCCGAAGAGCGCCTGCAGAAGACCCACGAGCGTGAAGCCATGGTCGATGTCGATATGGACTCGATGGATTTGAAAATGCCCGAGGGATTCGCGCCCTTGTCCGACTGTCAGATGCGTGTCTATCTGCACCACGAACGCGGTCAGTTTCATCTGGTCGGGCATCGTGCGAGCGATGGCAGCCTGGTTTATACCAACGCGGTGCTGATCGATCAGTTGCTTGAGTAGCGTCAAGAGATTCGCTGCATCGATCGTTCTGCGCGGTGCGGTGCCGAAATATCACTGATCGTTGAACCGGACACCCGGAGCCTCAAGACCTGGCGTACCGCAATGCGTGCCCGCTAGTCCTCGAAACGCCCGGTGGAATCCCGATCGCGCTCGTAGCGTCGTGTGAGCGCAAACGCCGGTAGCCAGGCCTCACGCCGCACGACCCAGCTCTCGTAGGTCGGCGTCAGCTGGTCCGGGGCATCCAGGGATCCGAGGTTCACTTCGATTTCGTCTGCACTGCGCGCGAACACGGACGAACCGCAGTGCGGACAGAAATGCCGCCCGGCGTAGTCACGGGTTTCGCCTTCTATCGTCACCGCATCCTGATGAAATATCGCGGACGCGTGAAACAGCGCCCCATGATGCTTGCGGCAGTCGAGACAGTGACAAACGCCAACCCGGAACGGGCGCCCCGATGCGACTAGGCGCACCTTGCCGCACAAACAACCGCCGGTGAATCGGTCCATGGGGTGTCTCCTCCAGCCGTCCGAAACGGCGAATCAGCGTGGAAACAGGAACGTCACGGCGGCGCGAAAGCCCCAGCCTTGCGGGCCGTCTTCCGGGCTGTCGAGCCAGTAGCGTGGGCCGGCCTGCACGGTCAGCGGTTGACCGCCGATCTTCAACAATTGGGTGACCGTGAGGTTGACCGGGACCGACCATTCCCGCGATTGCCAGTTGTAGGTTGACTCGGTGTTGACCCCGTAGGTCGTGAGCGTATGGGTGGTGTACGAGAGGAAGGGTTGCAGGAAGGTCTGGTTGACCTTTTCCTTGTTGTCCGGCGGGCTGTCGTCCAGGCCCCAGATATGGTTGGCCAGAATGCCGCGGGTCCAGCCATTGGACTGTTTCAGCGCCACCCCTGTCGGGCCCAGGCCCCATTGCTCGCTGCCGAGCAATTCGTCACTGCCGGTCGGTATCAGCAACGCCGGGCCGGCACCGAGTATCCAGCCACTTGCCGTCGGCTTGGTCGGCGAGAAGAAAAAACTCTGGGTGATATCGCCGGTGCCGGATTTATCCGCCGCGCCATTGGGGGCCAGGCCGTGCTGGTCGATGATCGGCAGAATGGTGCGAGAGATGAGATTCCAGTCCTCGTTCAGGGCAAACGGCAGCACCGGCTGGATATTGGTCACGCTGTGCATGCCCTCCCCGGTCGGCCCCATTTTCTGGTCCCAGTTGTACTGCACCGGCAGGCTGTACATCGCGGCGACCGGGTTGAGGGCTTTTTTCGCCAACTCTGCCGCATCCTCAGCCTGAGCCATCGGGATGCAGCCCAATGCAACGACGAGTGTCGACGCGCTACCCATCCACCCTTCTTTCAAATCCATCTCACTCACCTGTCGTTGTCAAACACCGGCGTTGCAAAGGGTTAGCGTAGGCAACTGTGATCAATGTGCAACCCGGCCCGGCCCCTCGCTGGCCGTGTGTTTAACGGTTTTTGAGAGTTTTTGATTCGGATTATCCCACTGCTGCAGGCAGCATTCGGCCCGCATTGACCGGCGTGCAAACACCTGTACCCGAATGACAACTTTCATCACGTGAGAACCGAACACATGGGCATGTCGAATAAATGGATTGCGGGTATTGCTTTGAGCTGTGTATTTCAGGTCGGCTGTGTCTCGAAAGTGGCGCAACAGGAGCAATACTCGGGCTTTCTGGGCAATTACCAGGGCCTGGAGGAGCAAACTACGCCGAGTGAACAGAAGGTCCTGCGCTGGGTATCGCCGGGGTTCGATCCTCGCGCCTACTCCACTGTAGTGTTCAGGCAGATGGAGCTGTATCCGGCGCCGAAGCCGACCGCGCGCGTCAGCCTGAAGACCCTGCAAGACCTGCAATTGATGGCCAGCAACAGCGTCAAGCAAGCCTTTTCCCGCCGCTATGCGATAGTCCCTTATCCGCAACTGGCACCGACCGATTCGCGATCGCTGATCCTGCAAGCGGCGATCACTCATGTCAGCGCCAACAACGAAGGCATGCACTGGTATGAGGCCGTTCCGATCGGCGCCATTGTCGGGGCAACACAAGCAGCCACCGGGCATCGGGATCAGACTGCTGAGATGTACATCGAAGCCAACCTGATCGATGCCAAGACCGGTTTGCCGGTTGCGAAAATGGTTCGCAAGGTGTTTGGCGCGACACTCGACAATGCCCAGCAGCCGGTGCTTGCCAGTGACTTCAAGGTCGCGCTCAAGAGCATGACAGACGATATGCAGGCCCTGCTCCTCAAGCACTGATGCCCGGATAAACCCCATCGCACACAGGCTGGCATGGGGTTTCAACCGCGCTTGTTCCCTGACAAACCGTCAGCCGTGCCGACGCCTGACGTGAGACCCCATCATGAAAATACTGGTCCATACCCTGGCGGTGCTGATGCTGTTGCTGAGCACCCGCGCCCTGGCAGTGACGGTGATCCCCCTCAAAGGTCAGGCTTCCCAGACCATCGCACAGGACACCAGTGCCTGCCAATCCCAGGCCAACGCCCAACATCCGGTACAAAGCACCGTGCCATCCGGTGGTCGGGCAAAGGGCGCCGCAACCGCCGCCGTAGCCGGGGCGACCGCAGCTGAGGTCCGCGGCCGCCAACATGAAAACGTCTATGACCAGATCGACGACGACACCCGGCAAGACTATCGCCAGAACCAGGCACGCAGTGCCGCGGCGGCCGGCGCCGTGGTGGGGGCTTCCAGACAACGCCAGGCGCGCCGGCAGAATGATGCGGCGAGCGAGCAAAGCGTCACTGCCAACAATTCCGTCTATAGCAGTTGCCTGCAGCAGCGAGGCTACGATGTCTTGCCTTGAGCGGCGGCGACACTGACCTGAAACATTGACCGACCTTCTTCACCATGACTCAACGAACCGAATCGAATTTGAGGGCTTCACCGATGCGCCTTGCAGGTGTTCCTGTCGTGATCCTCGCTTCCTGGCTCCTGGCCGGTTGCGCGACCTCCCCTAATAACCCGACTTCATCGTTGCAAACGGACAAATCGCCCGAGCAGTATGTCGACTGCCTTGTACCGAAGTTGAAGGACAACGCGATGAGCCCGGTCGTATCCGGGAGCGAGCGCAGTTACCGGGTTGTCGTTTCAAGCAAAATTGCCGTAGACACCGTGCTGGAAACCCACAGGGCCCAAGATGGGGGCAAGGTGTATTTGTACGAGCGCCAATTGCTGGCCTCGACCTTCAGGCCATCGAGCATCGAGCGTGCCGCGCAGGAATGCCTGTAACGCCGATACACCTCCAAAAAAGGCTCTTCACGCAATCCCGAGAACCTGTAGGAGCCAGCCTGCTGGCGATGGACTCCAGTGCGCCGCGTTCATCCAGGTCACCCGCGTCATCGTTAGCGACCATCGCTGGCAAGCCAGCTCCTACAGGGGACCGCGTTCATCCAGGTCACACGCGTTATCGTTAACGATCATCGCTGGCAGGCCAGCTCCTACAGAGGACCGCGTTCATCCGGTTCACACGCGTTATCGTTGACGACCATCGCTGGAAAGCCAGCTCCTGCAATTTCCCGAACCCAAAAAAAACCCCGCGTCCTCCATGAAGGGCGCGGGGCAAATGCCGTTGAACGAGAGGTGAGGATCGTTTGCGCCGCGTGAGGCAAAGCCTGAGCGCGATGCGTGTCAACGCTCCTCGAGATCCATTAAAAGCGCTCACGAGCCTGGTTCAAAGCTAATTGGAATCAAAAATAATCTGCCGTTGACCGGGTGCACAAACAACAATCATTGACTTGTATTGTGAACCTCTCGACCCGTCCGGGAGCAGCCAATGCCTTGTCCGGACAGCGCAGGCAATCCGCCCCGAGCCTGGCTACGCGCAAACTCACCCGCCCGAGCTTGCAGTTTTCGGATAGCGCAAAACATCCTTTCAAAGCATCATTCGTACTGTCAAAATCAAAACCCGTGGGTCATCCAGCAATGCTTTTCCTTCGTTTGATTCAACTGATACCGCTGACAGGCAGGGCTGTTTACCGCGCCGCGCGCTCCTGAACCGAGCCGGTCCCGCATCGTAAAGGCTCCACAGCGCGCCTTGCGCCTGGTCCTTATCCATTTCATCTCCCAGTCCCGAATGTACCGAGCCAAATCCGGCCCCTATACTCAGGCCAGCACGCCTGATCGGAAGATTTCTATGAGCTACACCTTCAAGTTGAAAAATGGCGCCGTGGCGATGTTCGACCCGGACAGCGCCATGCTCACCCTTACAACACCCCATGGAGATGTACAGAATTCCACGCTAGGCAGAGCCGAATCGCGTCTATTGGACCTGCTGCTGATGGAGCCAGGTGTCACCAAAAGCCGCGATGAAATCATCGACTACACCTGGAATGACCGCGTGGTTGCTTCCGGCAGTTTGAATCAAACCGTTTTCTCACTACGAAACATTTTGAATGACAGTCGCGATCACGAGATCCTGATGACTGTTCCTCGCCGGGGATATTGCTTCAACCGGCACTTTGTCGTCGATGCAGCAGCCGACGTACCGGCACCCTCGGAAGAAGCTGTGCAGCCACCGGCAACCACGCCTGGACAACGACCGCCACTGGATGGCGATGAGTCGCTGGCGTCCTCGAGTAAAACCGAAAAATCCACCTGCATTACCAAGGCCCAACTGATCGCTTATATCGTTACCCTGGCAGTCGTGGCCTTGACGGTCTTTCAGTTCGACTTCGAGGCGCCAAAAATTGAAATTTCCAGCGTCGACAAGAATGGACTGATCATCCATGCCGTAGGCAATGATCTTGCCGAGGCACAAGCGTTGCTGGAGCTGTCGGCCAAACAATCAGAACAGCTTCCACCCAATCTGAAAGGCCAAGTCTGGATCAACCTGTACAAAACCAACTATTCCGTTTCGTGCATTCGCCCGGATCTAAGCACTGCAAATCTACAATTAAACAGCGCCGAAAAAGACCTCGCCATGATGATTCGTCAATGCTTGGAAGTTACCTTATGAAGTTTGAAATTCCGCAAGCGGTTCACTGGCCGGTTATCGCCTTGATCAATGCACTGTGCATTTTCTCCTTTTTTTATTCTCCTTCGCACTACATGGAAAATACCAGCTATCAAACCAAGGCCCGGCAATGGCTGGAAGATCTCAATCAACTCAACACCGAAGAGTACCTCACTATCGGGCATGGTCGACTCACCGGAACCACGCTGGAAAGCCTGAATGGGAAAATACGCAATGCAACCATTTCGGCCAATATAATCAGAGAAAGCAAATCGCAGGTTCAGATCAAAATCAGTAACGTCAAACTCAGCCAGGACAATGAACTCTTTGCCATTGAAAAGACCCCTGACCTGTTTTTCAGACGCCAATACGTCTTGCAAGAAGGTGCCATCCTGAACTACGAATTGATCCCCACACAGAATAAAAACGCCGTGTGCTTTTACATACATGATCTTGGCCGTTTGCGCTGCATGAACCATTAATTGACTCAGCACCCGCCTGGCACAGGCTCCTGTCCAAGATCACTTCAAATAAAAATAACAGTTATTGACTTGAATCAGATGGCGTCCCGGAAAAAAAATCCCCTGCCAATAATCTCTGGAATCGAGCCTGCTTGATTCTCGTCCGGGACAATGCCCTACACAGGGGAATCAAGTGAAAACAATGCATTTCCTGCGCAGTAATAAATCGACGACCTTCGGATGCCTGGCGGTTCTATTCCTGTCTGCCCTGCCCTTTTGTTCGTTAGCGAACGACGAGCATGCCGTCGAAAGCACGACCATTGAATATTATGAAATTCAAACAAACCCGGATGACACTCAGAAATTATCGCATCTGAAAATCCATAGTGAGAATGAGTATCATACGGACGAGCAGGACACTGATTCCGCCCTCCCTACTCCGCCACAAAGCGATACCGGAATGAGTTACGCCACCTCACTCATATTACTTTGAACAGCGCGACATTCTCCGTCACAAGCGGCAATTGCCTCTTCTGACAACCTGAAAATATGAGTTATTGACTTTGGAAGGCGCAGTCGGGGTGGGATTATTTACAGACCACGTCGTGGCAGAGATACAGCTGACACTGGGTTCTGCCTGATTAAACTGTAAATAAGGAAATCGCCTCGATGCTACTGAAAAACTTCGTCACCGTGTCGTTTGGTTTATTGCTTTCCCTCAAGGCCATGGCCGACGACAAGGGCATCTACAGTACAAAATTGACGAGTGTCGAAACCAACAAGAAGGCTGCGGATTCTGTGAAAACTGGCTATCAGGTAAAAACGGGTTACCGTGTTGACGACTTTTATTCCTTTACAGCGGCAGCCATTGACCCGATGAAACCCCAATCGAAAATCTTCAGTCCGATGGTTGACTCGCGCAACGTACAACAGCTGGACGACTCGGCATCGCACAGCAATTACGCGTTTTCAGCGGAACTGGAAATAATCCGGGGGCTCTGACAATCCTCCCGACGCGCCTATACCTTCATCCGGCATGTGACCGTCATCGCCGCACGGACAGTCAATGCCTGATCCTAATCATTTAACAGGTGAGCTTTCAATTTCATGAGTATCGCACCTCCCGATGAAATCTTTCATTTGTCTTCTGCCCTGCCAAGCCAACTGAACAGAACCATAGGCAACTGGGAAATGAGCCTTATCCCGACCGAGCACGAGGCGCGCATCCGGCAACACAGGCTCTTTCACAGCCCTGAACTGCAGTGCAGTCGCCTCGAGTTCGACTCATCCGTCACCCTGGTCAGTTCTGTCCCCGCCGGATTCGTCACATTCGCCATTTCGCAGGCCCCAATTGGCCGTCCCGTCGTAAACAATCAAAAACTGCGGCCTGACGAAATCATCGTACTGCACAGCGACGAATCGGTGCATTACACCTGCGAACCGAATGAGACACTGTTCACCATCACCACAACACTGGAGCACTATGCCCGGTGCCGCCAACTTCACCCTGTCAAAGACATACTGGCGAACAGAACAAAACACAGTTACCAGGTTGATAACTTTCAATTCATACAGTCTGCCATTCAAGCCATCAGTGCTTGCTGTGTCGACATCAATGACGCTGCCTCGCCACAGTACGCTGAAGCAGAGCGTTCAACGATTGAAACTGCAGTACTTGCGTCTGTATTGCAATCATTGACCCCCGCTGGCGGCTTCAGCCGTAAAGTCCCGACCAGACGCAAGGTGGCGATAGAAGCCATCGAGTACATTCATGACAACATCAAGAAAACGCTCACCATCAAGTCACTCGTAAGGCAACTTGAGACGACCACCCGCACCCTGCATTTTGGCTTTATCGAGACATTCGGCATGTCGCCAATCGCCTATATCAGAAACCTGAGACTCGCCAGTGCCCGCCGCGACCTGATCAATAAAACATGGCCCACCGTGACGGAAACCGCGATGTACTGGAACTTTCATCATCTGGGCCGATTCTCCAAGGCCTATCAGACTGCTTACGGAGAGACACCGTCAGAAACGGCCAGACGCAATTCAGACAGGCCCAGGAACATCACCTCATCCCTTTACAATCAGGTCGTTGGCACCTTTCCACCAAGCCCCGGAAAATGAGGATTAATAATTTCCGTTGATTAACCATGGATGCCGACAATTGCTTGTTTTCCCACTCAAGGAGATAAGCATGCTTCATCGAATAAACACGCTGCCACTCAAGCAGAAAATCATCCTGTGCATGACCGCCTATGTCAGCGGCATCTTATTGGCCTGGGTCATTGACTGGTACTGAAGAGGTTTAACTCGCGACTGCAAGGTGCACAGTGAAATAATGAAACCTCGGGGTTTTCGATGATTGCCGTATATAAAGCGTTATCTGGAAGGCACGCAATCACTGTATGTCTGATTGCTGCAGCGGGCTGGGCCGCATGGTTCTGTGCCGCAGGTTTGGCGGAGTCAGTCATTGCACGGAAGTTGAGTAACGTTTATGCCGACCTGCGTGCGGCTCAAGTGGAGCCCAATGCGCAGATCGACAAGGTACTGGAAGCCCTCGGCGATCTTGATCGCTCAGGTCAGGAATGCTCGGTCGAGCAGTATTCACAACTGGCCGACCTGGTCAAAGACCTGCGTTTTGTTGATCAAGCGGCAATCCAGTTGCCCAACGGCAAGATCTGCTCCTCCTATGGACAAGAACTCCCGTCGATACTGGCCGGTAATGAGAAGCGCAAGTTCTCCGTTGGAAAGCGAACCTATTGGGTCGATTCCGGCCACGCCGTTTCTGCGGACACCGACTTTATCATCGTGTCGGAACAGTCGACCTACGTCTGGGCAAACAAGAAGATCCTGCTCGACAACTTGAAGTTTCCCGAGGACTTGCAACTGGACCTCATAGGCCCCGGCGGCGCAGTCCCCATTGCCTCCACCGGCCTCAAGCCCCTGCAGATGCTGAAGCCGTTCCACCTTGAAGAACTGGTCACCTCGGCAGATAAAGCCCTCATCGCCTTTGCCGGCAACCGAAATGAGCTCATTTCGGTCATTTCGCTTCCGTCGAGCTACCTGACAGCGCTCAAATTCAAATTATTCATTGGCCTTGCGTGCGTGTTCGCAACGCTGTTGTTGCTCGCAAGGTATGCCCGGCGGCATTACACCTCTACTGCCGTACGACTTCGCAAAGCCCTGAACGCCAACACGCTGGGCGTTCACTATCAGCCCATCGTCAACTTGACGACGGGCTATCTGGTCGGCGCCGAATCACTGTCTCACTGGAGCGACAACGGCACCCCTGTGCCTGCGGACGTGTTCATTGCCGAGGCGGAGAAGTCTGACCTGATCCGCAAACTGACGCGTTCGGTAATTCGACAAGTAGCGGAGGATTACAGCACTTACCTTTGGGCGTGCAAGGACTTCTACATTACGGTCAATCTGTCCGCGCAGGATATTCAGGATCCGGACTTTCCAGACTATGTGGCCAGCGTGCTGGCAACCTACAACATGCCTGTGTCAGCCATGGCCTTTGAAATCACCGAAAGAACCATGCTCGACCAGAAGCCTGCCGCCATGCAATTGCGCCGGCTGCGTGCGTGCGGTCATCGCATCGCCGTGGACGACTTCGGTATCGGCTATTCCAACCTCTCGCTCCTCGATTCAGTGCCTTTCGACATCCTGAAAATAGATCGCTCGTTCATCGCCGGCGACAAGATCGCAGCGGAGGATGCCCTGTGGCGACACATTGCCCAGTTGGCCAAGTCGCTAAGACTCAAGGTCGTGGCTGAAGGTGTCGAGACTGCGGAGCAACTGCCGCATCTGGTTGCAGAGGGCGTCCTGTTGGCACAAGGCTGGTTGTTCTGCAAAGCGCTGCCTGCCCAGGCACTGGCAAGGCGCTACTTTCAATGCCCGGCAAACAACCCGCCTCACGACCCGAAAATATCAATCAATGATTTCTATTAACCCCCCATGGCCCCTCAAATGCTCGCCGAACCCTAACACCTGACAAACCTGTACAAGGACTCCACTACACATGCTACTTCGAAACCTTGGCTTCGCCTCTCTGCTATCGCTGCTGTCTTTCCAGGCGCTCGCTGATGACAAAGGTTTGTATCTTGGAGCTGGCGTAAGCAGCATCCAGACCGAAGAATCCCGACTGGACGACGAGGACACCAGCTACAAAGTTTATGCAGGCTATCGCGTCAACAGCTACCTGGCCTTCGAAGGTGCCTACGTCGATCTCGGTCAATTCAAGGACAAGAACATCGATTTCGACGGCAAGTCGGCTCAGGCTGCCGCCCACGTCGGCTTTCCGCTGGGTGATCGGGTGCGGTTGTTCGGCAGTGTCGGTGCCCACGCCTGGGACGCCGACGGCAATGCCACCGACGACGATACCGGAGTTGACCTGACCTACGGCGTCGGCGTGGAGTTTGACGTCTTTCGCAACATCGGCCTGCGCGCTGAATACGAAGTACTGGAGGTCGGAGAGATCGACCTGAATCAGACAACTGCATCCGCCTATATGCTTTTTTAACACCGCTGCAACTGAGCGACCGTTCCTCGGTCGCTCATCGCACTTGCCGCAATGCCCGACCTGGCACTGCCCCCCTGCCATTACTTCAACGTATCCTTCGACTCTTGCGCCGGCGCCATGTACCACTTGTCCCTTGGCACCCATTTTTCCTGTTGCGGATCACCCAGGTAGTGCGGCGACATGATCTGTACGCCGTACTCGTTGAACACATCCTGGATGTTGGCGTGCAGCATGCTCAGCAGTACCGCTCGCGGCCGTGGCTGGCTGGGGATGGCCTGGGCCACCAGCCGGTACTCGGGGTAGAAGTCCGACAACGCCGTCTGGAATACCTGCGGCGGTGGGGTTTCGAGGACGCCGGGCGTGCGTCTGGCGGCTTCCAGCAACATCCCTTCGACCTGTCGCCAAGGGGTGTCATAACCAATGGTGACCACGGTGTCGACCACATATCCGGGGCCTTGTACAACCCGTGAGTAGTTCTTGGTGACGGTGCCTGTGATCATCGAGTTGGGCAGGGTCAGCACTTCGCCCAGTCCGGTACGGATGCTGGTGGTGAACATACCCAGTTCGGTGACAGTCCCTTCGTGCTCGCCAATGCGCACGAATTCACCGGGGCGCAGGGTTCGGGTGTACGTCAGGATCAATCCGGCCGCCGCCTGTCCGACAACGCTGGAAGCACCCAGCGAGATCATCAGGCCGACCAGCACCGACAAGCCTTTGAACGCATCGGTACCGGCACCCGGCAAGTAGGGATATGCCATGGCCAGGGCAAACAGCCAGATCGCCAGTGATGTCAGGCGTTGAGTCGGCTTCAGGGTTTCGTGGTTCAGCCAGTTGAAGGTGCCGGGCGTGGCCATGCGCCGCAGTATCCGGCGAGAGAAGGCGGTCACGCCTCGCGCAATGAAGAAGATCGCCAGCGCCACGCCGAGCCCGGGGATGGCCCCGAGAATCCCTTGCAGCAAATAGTCGGCGACTTCCAGCAGATAGTTGTTAAGGCTTTCACCCCAGGGCCGAGTGTAGGGAAACCGCGACAGGACAAACCCCAGCCACTCGTAGGTGAGCAGCAGCACGATGACCCAGCGCAGCAATTCCAGCACGCGGCTGACCAAGGGATAGAGGAAGTTGGCGTCGATCAGCGGTACCCGCCCGACCTTCAGGGCCTGGGTGTGCCGATGCATCAGGTCGGGCAGTTTTTTCAGCAGTTTGCGCCGTAGAAAAACCATGGCCAGGAGCAGGCCCAGATAGATACCGGTGGCGAGCAGCGCGGCGCCCACCGACCAGAGTATCAAGTGCAGGCTGCGAGCTTCCTGGGTTTCGGCCACCACCTGACGCAACCGTTCAGCGGCGGCTTCGGCGGCTTGCTGCACTGAGTCGAATTCGGTGGCGTCGAAATCCTTGGGCGTAACGATGAAAGCGCGGCGAGAACCGAGCAGCACCATGTAGCTTGTCATGATCGGATCGAGGGTAACCTTCAGGTCGTCGTCCTCGTCCAGCGCCTCACCGATCACCGCTTTCGCCCGTTTGACCCGCGAGGCCGGGGCTTCACCGAGGAGGGTCGCGCGAAACACCACGACACTGCGGTTGGCCACTTTCAGTTCAGCAGGGGCATCAGCCACCTTTGGTGAATCCTCGGCCCACAGCTGCAACGACCAGAACAACCCGAAAACAGTGAACAATACAACGAGCAACCTGCTCCGCATCTGTCAGATCCCTACTTCACAAATTTCTGGTCGAGTGTACGTACCGCAGCGTAGTTCACCGATGAGCGGTTGTCAGATGGGTGCTTCTGTAGGAGCGAGCCTGAACTGGCCTAATGATCCCG
>NZ_AKJO01000134.1:0-12132 GCF_000282295.1 Pseudomonas sp. GM33 | reverse complement strand
CGACCTGGCGAGCTACACCCTGAGTGCCAACGTCGAGAATCTGTTTTACGGCGCCAGCGGCAACTTTACGGGCACTGGCAACGCGCTGAACAACACGATCGTGGGGGGTGCGGGTAACGACGTGCTCACCGGTGGTGGTGGTAACGACCTGCTGAGTGGCGGTACTGCCGGCAACGATACCTTCATGTTTGCTGCCGCAGGTTTCGGCAACGATGCGATCTTTGGCTTCGGAGTCAATCCGGCCGCAGGGCAGGACTTGCTCAACATCACGGGGTTGGGGATCACCAGTGCGACGTTCGCTGCCAACGTGAGCATCACGACTGACGGGGCGGACACGATGGTGGGGATCGGGGCAGACTCCATCCGTCTTGTGGGTGTCGCCAACGCGGACGTTGATCAGACGGACTTCATCCTGGCCACTTGAGGTCCTGGCCAGTACTGTCGCAGGGAGCGTGGACCACAGAGGGGAGGGCAATGGATGCCCTCCCTTTTTCCTTCCACTCGATGACCCATCGTGAATCGGGGTGCCAGCAGCGTGCTGGAGCTCACTAACGCAGGTTGGAACCGGACTCCTGGTCTGGCCCGCGTATTCTGAATTCTTGTGCCACCGTTTTACCTTCTGCTGAACGCCTGTGCATTGCACGTCGCGTTCGGTTGCCGCCGCCCTTGATTATAAATTGAATTAATACTTCGAATAATAAATAGAAAATTGACTAATCATGGTCCTGGAACGAAAAATCATCCCCAGACCGGCGCCGCCAGAGCGCCGCGGATTTGCCGTTTCCCTCCTGCCAGAAAAATAACCAAAGGAGCCCGACCCATGAAGCCTCAAGCTTCGTCCCAGCCGCGCCGTGCGGCAGCCGCCGCCTTTATTGGCACCATGATCGAGTGGTACGACTTTTACATCTACGCCACCGCCGCCGCGCTGGTGTTCGGCGCGCTGTTCTTCCCCTCCGACGACAAACTGTTCAGCACCATGGCCGCTTTCGGCACCTTTGCCGTGGGCTTTTTTGCTCGGCCGTTGGGCGGGATCGTCTTCGGCCATATCGGTGACCGCATCGGCCGCAAGAAATCGCTGATCATCACCCTGTTGATGATGGGCGTGGTCACGGTGTGCATCGGCTTGCTGCCGACCTACGCGCAGATCGGCGCGGCGGCGCCGGTGCTGCTGATCCTGCTGCGCATCGTCCAGGGCATCGCCGTGGGGGGCGAGTGGGGCGGGGCGGTGTTGATGGCCGGCGAACATGCGCCGAAAGGCCGGCGCAACTTCTTCGCCTCGTTTGCGCAACTGGGCAGCCCGGCGGGATTGATCCTGTCGCTGCTGGCCTTCAGCGCCGTCACCCGTCTGCCGGAAGAAGACCTGATGAGCTGGGGCTGGCGCTTGCCGTTCCTCGTCAGTTCGCTGTTGCTGCTGGTGGGCCTGGCGATTCGCCTGGGGGTGAATGAGTCGCCGGAGTTCCTCGCCAGCCGCGAGCAGGCCAGTAAAAACCAGCGCAAGGAACAGGCGCCGGTCATGGAAGTGCTGCGTACCGCGTGGCGTCCGCTGTTGCTGTGCATCGGCGCCAACACCCTGGGGATCGCCGGGGTGTATTTCACCAACACCTTCATGATCGCCTACACCACCCAGCAACTCTCATTGCCGCGCTCGCTGATTCTGGAGTGCCTGTTTTTCGTCGCGATCATCCAGTTCTGCATCCAGCCGCTGGCGGCCTGGATCGCCGAGAAGATCGGTGCGACCCGCTTCCTGTGCCTGGTGTCGCTGCTGGCGATGGCCTCGCCATACCCGATGTTCGTGCTGGTCAGTTCGGCCCAGGCGCCGCTGATCATCCTCGGCATTGCCTTGGCCGTGGTGTGCATGGCGTCGTTCTACGCGGTGATCGCCGGCTACGTCAGCGGCATGTTCGAGACCCGCGTGCGCTACACCGCGATTTCCCTGGCGTACCAGATTTGCGGTGCGCTGGCCGGTGGCCTGACGCCGCTGATCGGCACGATGCTGGCGCACAGGTTCGCCGGCCAGTGGTGGCCGATGGCGGTGTTCTACAGCCTGATCGCCGCGACTTCGCTGCTGTGTGTCCTGTCCCTCGCCCGTCGCCACGCCAGCGCTGAACGGCTGGAACTGGCCAAGGCCTGAACCGAATATTCCTGGAGAAACTCATGTTGAAGATCAATGGCGAACGCCTCTGGGCGAGTCTGATGGCAATGGCCGAAATCGGCGCCACCGCCCGTGGCGGCAGCTGCCGCCTGGCCCTGAGCGACGAGGACAAGGCCGGTCGTGAACTCTTTGCCCACTGGTGCCGCGAAGCCGGCATGACCCTGAGCGTGGATGCCATCGGCAACCTGTTCGCCCGTCGCGCCGGCACTGACCCTGACGCGGCACCGGTGATGATGGGCAGCCACCTCGACACCCAGCCCGAAGGCGGGCGGTTCGATGGCGTGTACGGCGTGCTCGCCGGCCTGGAAGTGGTGCGCTGCCTGAACGATCTGGGGATCCAGACCCGCAAGCCGCTGGAAGTGGCGGTGTGGACCAACGAAGAAGGCGCACGCTTCACCCCGGCGATGTTCGGTTCGGCGGTGTTCACCGGCATCATGGCGCTGGACGCCGCGCTGGCGGTGCGCGACATCGATGGCATCAGCGTCGCCGAGGCACTGCAGCACACCGGTTATGCCGGCGAGCGCCCGCTGGGGGGCGCGGTGGATGCCTACTTTGAAGCGCACATCGAACAAGGGCCGATCCTCGAAGACAACGCCAAGAGCATCGGCGTCGTCAGCGGCGGCCAGGCGATTCGCTGGCTCGACGTGCGGGTCGAAGGCATGGCGGCCCACGCCGGCACCACGCCTATGCCGCTGCGCAAGGATGCCTTGTACGGCGTGGCGCCGATGATCCAGGCCATCGAAGCCCTGGCGGCGGACTTCGCCCCCGAAGGCCTGACCACCGTTGGCGAGTTGAGCATCAACAAATCGTCGCGCAATACCATTCCGGGGCTGGTGAACTTCACCGTCGACCTGCGTCATCACCATGACGAAACCATCGAGGCGATGGAGCAACAGGTCCGTGCGCGGCTTCAGGCGATAGCCGACAGTCGCGGTTTGAAACTGGCCATCACCCCGCACTGGATCAGCCCGGCCACGCCGTTCGACGCGGACTGCGTGGCGGCGGTGCAACAGGCCGTGGATGGGCTGGGCTACGCTCAGCAATCGATTGTCAGCGGCGCCGGGCATGACGCGATCCACCTGGCGAGGTTCTGCCCGACGGCGATGGTGTTCATCCCGTGCGTGGGCGGCTTGAGCCATAACGAAGCGGAAGACGTGTTGCCTGAAGATGTGCGGCAGGGCACGGATGTGTTGCTCAACGCCGTGCTGGCCCGTGCCGAAATCATTGAATAAACACAAATCCCATGTGGGAGCGAGCCTGCTCGCGATAGCGGTGTGTCATTCAGCAGTGATGGTGGCTGACACTCTGCATTCGCGAGCAGGCTCGCTCCCACACTGACAGGTATTAATCCATGCGCAGTTTTTTCCACCCCGAACAATTGCTCCACCATCCACGCAGTTACTACTCCCGAGGCCAGATGCGCACGCCGCAGGAAGTGCCGGAGCGTGCGCAGCGCCTGGTGCAGGCCTCTCATGCCTTGGGTTTCAAGCTCGAGCAACCGGCCGACGCCGGGCTCGATCCGCTGCTGGCGGTGCACGGCGCACCGTACCTGAGGTTTTTGCAGGACGCCCATCAGCGCTGGAAAGAGATTCCAGAGGATTGGGGCGATGAGGTGATGTCGAACATCTTCGTCCGTGAACCGAATGCCCTGCGCGGGATACTCGCCCAGGCTGCACGTTATCTGGCCGATGGCAGTTGCCCGGTGGGCGAACAGACCTGGCGTTCGGCCTACTGGTCGGCGCAAAGCGCCATCGCCGGCGCCCGGGCGTTGCTCGATGGCGAGCCGGCAGCCTATGCCTTGTGCCGCCCACCGGGCCACCACGCCCGGGCCGAAGCGGCGGGTGGTTTCTGCTATGTGAACAACGCGGCCGTGGCGGCCCAGGTATTGCGCGACGGGTTCGCACGGGTGGCGGTGCTCGATACCGACATGCACCATGGCCAGGGCATTCAGGAGATTTTCTACGACCGTGACGACGTGCTCTACGTTTCGGTGCACGGCGATCCGACCAACTTCTATCCGGGTGTCGCAGGTTTTGCCGAAGAGCGCGGTGCCGGGGTGGGCGAGGGTTTCAACCTCAACCTGCCAATGGCCCATGGCGCCAGCGAGGCCGACTTCCTCGAGCAATTGGAGGTAGCTCTGAAGGCGGTGAAGGACTTCGGTGCCGAGGTGCTGGTGCTGTCCCTGGGCTTCGATATTTTCAAACTGGACCCGCAAAGCAAAGTGGCGGTGACCCGCGAAGGGTTTGCCGTGCTCGGCGAGCGGATCCGCAGCCTCGGGTTGCCGTGCCTGATCGTGCAGGAGGGCGGGTATCACCTGGAGAGTCTGGAGGATAATGCCAAGGCGTTTTTTGTGAGCCCTGAGGTGTGGCAGCTCTGAGTTTGTGGCGAGGGGGCTTGCCCCCGTTGGGCTGCGCAGCAGCCCTAAAACCAGCGACCTTTTGCTCACGGAAATACGACGTTCGTCGGTTTACGACTGCTGCGCAGCCGAACGGGGGCAAGCCCCCTCGCCACAGGACTTGCCATAGCCCTTACGTTAACGTAAAGATTGCGGCAGGGCGCCGACGTATGAAGGCGCAAGGGCGGACGACCCGGAGCGCTTGATGACGCTAATAAAAACAAACTCCCCCAAACTGCATCGCGAAGCCCGGCTGGCCCGGGAAAAGCTGCACCTTGACGGCGAAGTGCCGGATGGTGTCCTGCGTGCGGAGATCGATGCCTCATGGCGGCGCAGCCTGAGCCATGGCGTGCATTTCAATGCCAAGCACGAGCTGGCGCTGGAATCGAGCGCCAGCCTGGACCTGTTATTGGGCAGCAATCGCCTGCTGATCGACGCCGCGTTGCCGGCCATCGATTACCTGGCCGAGCGTCAGGGCAAGGAAGGGCTGATCATCCTCGCCAATTCCGACGCCACTATCCTCGCCGTCGAAGGCCGCGCCGACCGCCTCAAGGGCAGTGGCCTGCAAGACATCACCCTCGGCGCCTGCTGGAGCGAAGCGGTCCGCGGCACCAACGCCCTCGGCACGGCACTGGTGGAAGCCCGGCCGACCCTGATCGATTGCGGCGAACATTATCTGGACCGTCTCAGTGATTTTTCCTGCACCTCGGTGCCGATCCATTGCCCCCAGGGCGACATCCTCGGTGTCCTCGACCTGACCCGTGAAGGCCCGCTCGGCCGCGCCCACGACAGCACGGCGCTGCTGGCCATGGCCGTCAGCCAGATCGAAAGCCGGGTGTTCAACGCCAGTTATCCGGACGAAATCGTCCTCGCCTTCCACAGCCGTCGCCAATACCTCGAATCCCCGTGGCAAGGCCTGCTGGCGGTGAGCCTTGGCGGGCAGATCCTCGCGGTCAGCGCCCAGGCTTGTCAGTTGCTCCACGCCGAACGCTCGGCCCTGGTCGGTCGGCGCTGCGAGGAGTTTCTCGGCGTCGACGGCCTGCAATTGTTGGCGCGCCTGCATCAGGGCGGCACCGGCAGCCTGCAGACCGCCAAGGGTGAATTCTTCTATAAAACCCTGCGCGCGCCGCAACGCTCGATCAACGTCGGCAGCCCGCCGCGCACGGTCGCGAAACCGGCCAAGGCGCAACCGGATCTGGAAGCGCTCGCCGGCAGCAATACGCGCTACGCCCGTGCCCTGCGCATGGCCCGTCAAGGGCTGGCCAACGAACTGCCGGTGTTGTTACTGGGCGAAACCGGCACCGGTAAAGAGGTGATCGCCCGCGCCCTGCACATGGCCGGCGCGCGCTGCGAGAAACCCTTCGTGGCGGTGAACTGCGCGGCCATTCCCGAAGGCCTGATCGAGTCCGAACTGTTCGGCTACCGCGAAGGCGCGTTCACCGGTTCACGCCGGGGCGGTATGGTCGGCCGCCTGCAACAGGCCCATGGCGGCACCCTGTTTCTCGATGAAATCGGCGACATGCCCCTGGCCTTGCAGGCCCGACTGTTGCGGGTGTTGCAGGATCGCAAGGTCGCGCCCCTGGGCGCCGGCGAAGAGCAGGACATCGACGTCGCACTGATTTGCGCTACCCACCGTGACCTCAAGCGTCTGGTGGAAGATAAACACTTTCGCGAGGACCTGTTCTACCGGGTCAACGGCATCAGCGTGATGCTCCCGGCCCTGCGCGAACGCGAAGATTTCGCCGCGCTGGTCAGCCGCCTGCTGGCGACACTGGGCGCACCCGCCGTGGTCCTGCACGATGATCTCGATCGTTTGCTCAGCGGCTATCACTGGCCGGGCAACATCCGCCAGCTGGAGATGGTCCTGCGCACCGCGCTGGCCATGCGCGAACCGGGTGATACCGTGCTGACCCTCGACCACCTGCCCGACAGCATGCTCGACGAATTGACCGCCAGCGAACGGCCCCAGGCCGGCAGCATCCGGGAAAATGAACTGGAGCTGATCCGCCAGTCCCTGGACACGCATCAGGGCAACGTCTCGGCCGCCGCCGACGCTCTGGGCATCAGCCGCGCGACCCTGTATCGCAAGCTCAAACAGTTGCGCTCCTGATGCAACGCCTGATCGTTCGGCTGATCGACAGCCAGAACCCCGAGGCCCTACAGGCGTCGCTGCGCTGGCTGTACAGCTTCGTGCGACCCCATCGTTTGGCGATTGCCGGGCTGCTGGGCCTGTCGGTCTGCGCTTCGGCGTTGGTGCTGGTGCAGCCGTGGCTGACCAAACTGTTGATCGACGACGGCCTGCTGGCGCGCAACTTCCCGATGCTGGTGCTGATCGCCGGGCTGATGATCGTTGCCGGGTTGCTGGGCACGGCGCTTTCGGGCATCAACCGCTACCTGCACACGCGACTGTCCGGGCGCATGCTGTTTGCCTTGCGCGATGACCTCTACCGGCATCTGCAAACCCTGTCACCAAGCTTTTACGGGCAGCGGCGCATCGGTGACCTGATGTCGCGCCTCGATGGCGACGTCGCGGAGATCCAGCGGTTCGCCGTGGACTCGCTGTTCTCGGCGGTGTCGAGCGTGATTGGCCTGGTGGTTGCCATCGCGATGCTGGTGACGCTGTCCTGGAAACTTTCGTTGCTGGCCCTGGTACTGATCCCCCTCGATGTCCTCTGGCTGCGCTGGATGCGGCGCAAGGTCGAGCGCGATGTGCGGCAGTTGCGCGAGCGTTCGGCGGACATGTCGTCGTTTATGGTCGAGACGTTGCCGGTGATGAAGTTCATCCAGTCTGCCGGCCAGCAACAGCGCGAAGCGCGGCGCCTGGAAACGTTGGGGCAGGGCTACATGAGCCAGTTGCTGCGCCTGCAAGTCACCGAGTTTTTCACCCAGGCCGTGCCCGGCACGCTGACCTCGCTGTCCCGGGCCTGCGCCTTCCTGATCGGCGGATACTGGGTGGTGCAGGGCACCTGGCAGCTCGGTGCGCTGATCGCGTTTTCCACCTACCTGGGGATGGCCGTGGGTCCGGTACAGAGCCTGCTCGGGCTCTACGTGGCGATTCAGCGGATGACCGTCAGCCTCGGCCGGGTCATGGAGTTGCGCGGCGAACAGCCGACCGTGTCGACGCCTGCCATACCTCAGCCGATGCCCAATGGCGGTGATCTCTGGTTCGACAACGTGCACTTCGCCCATCCCGGTCGCCAATCGACCCTGCGCGGCATTGAAGCGCGGATTCCCTACGGTTTGAAAGTGGCCCTCAGCGGCGGTTCGGGCGCCGGTAAATCCACCCTGATCGACCTGCTGCAACGGCATCACGATCCGCAATCGGGCCGGGTCCTGCTGGGCGACGTCGATGTGCGCGAGCTGGACCTGTTCCAGTTGCGTCGGCGCATTGCCATCGTCAGCCAGGACATCGTGCTGTTTCGCGGCAGCCTCGCCGACAACCTGGCTTACGCGGTGCCGGACGCCAGCCGCGAAGCGATTGCCGAAGTGGCGCGCCTGGCGCAACTCGACAGCCTGATCGAGTCCTTGCCCGAGGGCCTCGACAGTCCGCTGGGCGAGCGCGGCCAGCAGTTGTCCGGTGGGCAGAAGCAGCGCATCGCGATTGCCCGTGCGCTGTTGCAGGACCCTTTGATTCTGGTGCTCGATGAAGCGACCTCAGCGGTGGACGAAGCCACCGAGCGCGAAGTCATCGACGCCATCGACCGCTTGTTTGCCGCACGCACGCGCATCCTGATCAGCCATCGCCCTTCAACCCTGGCCGATGCCGATCTGCGTTTCGAATTGCTCGACGGCGTGCTGACCTCGAAAACGGTGCTGCATGAAACCTGAGTTGCGCGTGGGTGTGGTGGACAGCGGCCATTCAGCGGCGCAAAGGGTGCAAGTGATCGCCGGTCGGCGCTTTTCATTGCTCGAAAATGGCCTGGCCGAGGGCGACTTGCGCGACGATCCGCTGGGGCATGGCAGTGCAGTGATCGAGGCGATTGGCCGGCGTGCACCCTCGGCGCTGTTTTGCGTGGCCCAGGTGTTCGACCAGCGCGGTGTCACCAGCGCCTTGCAGATCGCCACGGCGATTGACTGGCTGGTGGCGCAGAACGTGCGACTGATCAATCTGAGCCTCGGCCTGCGCCAGGATCGCAGCCTGTTGCGCGCGGCCTGCGCGGCGGCGGTAGCACGGGGCGTGCTGTTGTGTGCGTCGAGTCCGGCCCAGGGCGAAGGGGTGTTTCCGGCCAACTATCCGCAGGTGCTGCGGGTGACCGGCGATGCGCGCTGCGCCGAACAGGAATGGTCGTGGCTCAACAGCGCCCAGGCGGATTTCGCCGCCTGTGTGCATGGCACGTACCCGGGGCAATCCGGGGCGAGCCTCGGTTGCGCCGCGTTGAGCGGGCACATCGCCGGGTTCCTCGTCGAGCAGCCTGATGCCTGCAACGAGCAGATCATCGAGTTTCTGCGACAGAACGCACGTTATCGTGGCCCCGAACGGCGTTTCGGGCCATGACCGCGATTGTGATTCTGGGTGCGGGGCCGGCGGGCGCGGCGGTGGCCTTGGGGCTGCGGCGAATGGGTTACGCCGTGACACTGGTCAGCGAGTGGCGCCGCTTTGCTGCGCTGGAAGGCGTGTCCGTGCGGGTGCTGGAAGCGTTACGCGGCGCGGGCCTGCAACAGGCGTTAGCGCAAGCGGCGTTGCCTTCGCAGCGACAGGTGAACTGGAACGGCCAGCAGCATGCGCAGAACGTTGAATACCTGCTTGATCGCCCGACCTTTGATCGCGGCTTGCGCGAGGATTTGCGCTTGGCTGGAGTTGATCTTGTTGAAGGTCGAGTGCTGTCGGTACAGACCTGCGCAACCGGACATCAAATTGAAATCGACGGCCACGAGTCGCTGGTAGCGGACTTTCTGGTGGAGGCCCGCGGACGCCAGGCGCCGACCCTCGGTAAAGGCTTGCGCGGACCGGAGACCGTCAGCCTGCTCAATCGCTGGCAAGGTACGCCGGGCAGCACCGCCAGCGCCGTGGAAAGCCTTGCCGACGGCTGGGCGTGGATGGCGCGCCGGGCCGACGGCCAGTGTTACTGGCAATGGACGGTGGATGTGGCCAGTGCCGGGTTGCCGGGCAAGGCCATGTTGCTCGATTACTGCCGGCAAAAACGTGGGGAGTCGGCAGTGGCCCGTGTTTTTTTCGGCGGCGAACCTGAACTGGATTTGCAGCTGCATGCCCGCAGCAGCACGGCGATTCTCCACCCGCAGGTGTGCGGCGATAACTGGATTCGGGTCGGCGATGCGGCGATGGCTGTGGACCCGTTGTCGGGCAATGGCATCTTTCAATCCCTCTCCTCGGCGTTGCAGGCGCCGACAGTGATCAACACGCTGTTGTGCAAACCCGAACGAACGGCTCTGGCCCGGCGTTTCCACCAGCAGCGGGTGGAACAGCTGTTCCTGCGGTTCGCGCGGATCGGCCGGGATTTTTATGCCGATGAGCAGCGTTGGCTGGATCAGCCATTCTGGCAGGCCCGGCGGCAATGGCCGGATGCTGAAATCGCCCATGCCGAGGCCGATTTCAATGCCCTGAAAATCGAACGCGCACCGGTGCTGCGCGATGGATTTGTCGATGAGGCCGAGGTGGTGATCACGGTGGATCAGCCGTTGGGCATCTGGCATGTGCAGGGGGTGGAGGTGGCGCCGTTGGTGCGGCGGTTGCGCAGTGAACCGGCTGAGCAGGTGTTGGCTGGGTTAACCACAGAACAGGGAAGGATGGTCAGGAGTTGGTTGTTGGCTCAGGGATTCAAACCCTGATATTTGAGCCGTCTCGACCGGCCTCATCGCGAGCAAGCTCGCTCCCACAGTGGACTTGTGTTGAGCCATGATCCTGAGATCGACGCAAAACCCTGTGAGAGCGAGCTTGCTCGCGATGGCGGCCTAAAGAGCGCCGACTATCAAAGTTTGATCAACACCGACTTCAACTCGGTGTAATGCTCGATCGCCGCATACCCCATCTCACGCCCGACGCCGGACATCTTGTAGCCGCCGAACGGCAACGCCGGGTCCAGCGCGCTGTGGCAGTTGACCCACACCGACCCCGACTTGATGCGTGGAATCATCCGGTGCACCGCCGCCAGATCATTCGACCAGATGCTCGCCCCCAGGCCGTAGGGGCTGTCATTGGCCATGCGCAGGGCATCGGCCTCGTCATCGAACGGAATCGCCACCAGTACCGGGCCGAAGATTTCCTCCTGCACCAATGAGTGCTTCTGATCGACATCGACAATCACCGTCGGCTTGACGAAGAATCCCGGCCCGAACTGCTCGCCGCCGCAGGCGATGGTCGCGCCGCTTTCCCGGCCCTTTTCGATGTACCCGTACACGCGCTCCTGCTGGCGCGCCGAGATCAACGGGCCCATGTCGACGCTCGGGTCCAGGCCGTTGCCGAGTTTCATCGCGTTGGCGATGTCGCTGATGTCCGCCACCACATTGTCGAAGTGCTTGCGCTGCACATACAGCCGCGAACCTGCGCAGCAGACCTGGCCCTGGTTGAAGAAAATCGCGCTGGCAGCCCCGGCCGCGGCAGTTTTCAGGTCGGCGTCGGCCATGACGATGGTGGGCGACTTGCCGCCCAGTTCCAGGGTGACCCGGGTCATGGAGTCCATGGCGATCTTGCCGATCTGCTTGCCCACCGCGGTGGAGCCGGTGAAGGTCAGCTTGTCCACCAGCGGATTGTGGGTCAGGGCGGAACCTGCGGTGATGCCGGTGCCGGTGACCACGTTGAACACGCCTTCGGGATAACCGGCCTCCAGCACCAGCTCGGCGAGTTTCAGTGCGGTCAGCGGGGTTTCATCGGCCGGTTTGAGTACAACCGTGCAACCGGTGGCCAGGGCCGGGCCGAGTTTCCAGCAGGCCAGCAGCAGCGGGAAGTTCCAGGCAACGATGGCACCGACCACGCCCACCGCTTCACGACGGATGAAGCTGTGGAACTGATCGTTGGGCATCAGCGGTGCCGACACGTCAACCGTCGAGCCTTCGATCTTGGTCGCCCAGCCGGCCATGTAGCGCAGGAAGTCGATGGCCAGTTGCACGTCCATCACCTGGGCCACGGCCGCGCTTTTACCGTTGTTCAGGCATTCCAGCTGTGCCAACAGTTCGGCGTCGCGTTGCATCAGGTCGGCGAGTTTCCACAGCAGGTTCTGCCGCTCCCGGGGGCGGGTGCGGGTCCAGGAGGAATCGTCGAACGCCTGGCGGGCGGCGAGTACGGCGCGGTCGACATCCTCCGGCGTTGCCCGTGGCACCACGCACAGCACTTCACCGGTGGCCGGATTGTGCAGGGGCATGGTCTGGCCGTCGGCGGCCTCGACCCAGTCGCCGCCGATGAGCATGCGCGGGGCGCGCTGGATGAACGCCGAAGTGGCGGGAAGCAGGTGTGGGAGCGACATGATGAAACCTCGTCTTGTTCGTGTGGCGAGGTCTTTCGCAATGGCTGTGCCAGTTGTGCTTGTTTGATTGGAACCCTGATCGGATGGGCCTCTTGGGCTATTTGCCGATGACAGGGGAACAAGTGAGCGTCGCAAATTGCGACAGTGAGGATCAAAAGATCGCAGCC
>NZ_AKJO01000133.1:0-35336 GCF_000282295.1 Pseudomonas sp. GM33 | reverse complement strand
CTTGCTCGCGAAGACGGCGGCACATCCAACATCGATGTGACTGACACACCGCTTTCGCGAGCAAGCCCGCTCCCACAAGTCTTTTTTTGGCCTTGAGCCTTGTTGCAAGGCTGGTCAAGCACCCAAGACCCCCTATAATCGCGCCGTTTTCGTCTACCCTCACGAAGCGTCGTGCAGCAATCAGCTTGTGCGGGGCGCATCGACATTTTTCCGCTATTGAACCGGAGAACTTCCATGCTCAAACGTACCCTGGCCTTGGCCGTCGGCCTGACCCTGTCCCTTTCCACCCTGCTGGCACAGGCTGCCGAGACCCTCAAGGTCAGCGCCATTCCCGACGAAGCCCCCACCGAATTGCTGCGCAAGTTCAAGCCACTGGGCGAATACCTCGAGAAGCAGCTGGGCATGAAGGTCGAGTTCGTACCGGTGTCCGACTACCCGGCGGTGGTCGAGGCGCTGGCCACGGACCGCATCGACATGGCCTGGCTGGGCGGTTTCACCTTCGTGCAGGCACGTTTGAAAACCGGCAATGCCATTCCCCTGGTACAGCGTGAACAGGATGCGCAGTTCACCAGCAAATTCATCACCGCCGATCCAGCGGTCAAATCCCTGGCCGACCTCAAGGGCAAATCGTTCGCCTTCGGCTCGGTCTCGTCGACGTCCGGCAGCCTGATGCCCCGCTATTTCATGCTGCAGGACGGCATCAAGCCGGAAACCTATTTCAGCCGCGTCGGTTACTCCGGTGCCCACGACGCCACCGTCGCCTGGGTTCAGGCCGGCAAAGTGGATGCCGGCGTGCTCAACGCCAGCGTCTGGGAAAAACTGGTCAAGGCCGGCAAGGTCGACACCGACAAGGTCAAGGTCTTCGCCACCACACCGGCCTACTTCGACTACAACTGGACCGTGCGCGGCACCCTCGACCCGGCCCTGGCCGAGAAAATCAAGGCCGCCTTCCTCGCGCTCGACCCGGCCAACCCGGAGCAAAAGGCGATCCTCGACCTGCAGGCCGCCAGCCGCTTCATCGAGACCAAGCCTGAGAACTACAAGGGCATCGAGGAAGCCGCGCGCGCTGCCGACCTGCTGAAATGACCTTGCATCTGAACCGGGTCAGCCTCACCCACGACACGGGCGTGCGGGCGCTGCATGAGATCGACCTGCACATCGGCGCCGGTGAGCAGGTGGCGATCATCGGCCCGTCCGGCGCCGGCAAGTCGAGCCTGCTGAACCTGCTGGCCACCGCCCTGCGCCCCGGCAGCGGCACGGTCGAAGTGCTCGGCGAGCACGCCTGGCAACTTGGCGCCCGACAGCGCCAACGCCTGCGCGCGCGCATCGGCCTGGTGCATCAGGCGCCGCCACTGCCACCGCGCCAGCGCGTGGTCACGGCGGTGCTGGCCGGCAAACTGGGCCAGTGGGGTTTTGCCAAAAGCCTGCTGAGCCTGCTGCATCCGGTGGATGTGCCCGGCGCACGCGCGGCCCTGGTCAAACTCGATCTTGGCGACAAGCTGTTCGCCCAGTGCCAGCAATTGTCCGGTGGCCAACTGCAGCGCGTGGGCATTGCCCGCGTGCTGTACCAGGCCCCCGACGTGCTGCTGGCCGATGAGCCGGTGTCGGCGATGGACCCGGTGCTGGCCGGGCACACCCTGTCGATCCTCTGCCGCCACGCCCGGCAACACAAGGTGACCCTGGTCGCCAGCCTGCATGCGGTGGATCTGGCGCTGAGCAACTTCTCTCGCATCATCGGTTTGCGCGACGGCCAGATCCTCTTCGATCTTCCCGCTGCCGACGTCGACCGCGACTTGCTCGACCGGCTCTACGCCAACGAGCAACTGCAATCCCCGCCCGCTCCGGTGGCGCCCCTGAGCCTGCAGATTCCCCGATGCTGACGCGCGATACACGAGACCCGGCCACCCTGCCCCGCCTGCTGCTCAGTCTGTTGGCGCTGGCCCTGCTGTGGCCCGGCATCCACTTCAGCGAACTGGACCTGGGTGTACTGCTCCAGGCCGACAGCCAGAGTGAAATGGGCCGTTTCGTTTCGGCCTTCTGGCCACCGGCCCATGGCGAAGAGTTCCTCCAGCTGCTGTGGCAAGCCACCTTGCAGACCCTGACCATCGCCACCGCCGGCATGGCCCTGGCCTTGCTGCTGGCCGTGCCCGCCAGCCTGCTCGCCAGCCGCGCCCTGTCGCTGTCGGCGGCTTCGCGCGGTGGTCGCCCGAGCGCCCTGGGCCGGTTGTTGCGTTGGCCGGTGCGCGGGCTGCTGATCTTCCTGCGCAGCGTGCCGGAAATCGTCTGGGCCCTGCTGTTCGTGCGCGCCGTCGGCCTTGGCCCGACCGCCGGGGTGCTGGCCATCGCCATCACCTACAGCGGCATGCTGGGCAAGGTCTACGCGGAAATCTTCGAGTCGGTCGACCAGCGCCCCGCCCACTCACTGCTGCAAGCCGGCAGTGGCCGGTTGGCGGCGTTCTGCTACGGCATCCTGCCCAATGTCGCGGCGGAACTGCTGTCGTACACCGTGTATCGCTGGGAATGCGCGATCCGCGCGTCCGTGGTGATGGGCTTCGTCGGCGCCGGCGGACTGGGCCAGCAGATCGACCTGTCGCTGCGCATGTTCGCCGGCGGTGAAGTGGCGAGCATGCTGCTGACCTTTTTCGTCCTTGTGCTGTTCGCCGACCAGATCAGCCGCCTGCTGCGCTGGAGGTTCGCATGAATCGCCTGATCAACCTGCTGCTGATCCTGTGCATCGGCGCCGCAGTCGTCGCCTCGTTCCGCTATCTGGGCATCGACCTCGGCGAACTGACAGGCAGCGGAAACCTGAAGCAGATGGGCGCCTACGTGCTGCGTTTTCTCAGCCCGGACCTGAGCGCCGGCCACCTGCAAGCCATCGGCCGTGGCGCCGTGGAAACCCTGGCCATGTCCGCCCTAGGCACCCTGCTCGCGGCAGTGTTTGGCCTGCTGCTGGCGCTGCCGGCGGCCGGACGCTTCGGCTGGCTGCTGCAGAGCGCGTCGCGACTTGTACTCAATGGCCTGCGCGCCATTCCCGAACTGGTGTGGGCCGCGTTGATGGTACTGGCCGCCGGCCTCGGCCCCAACGCCGGCACCCTGGCACTGGCCATGCACACCACCGGCGTACTCGGCCGCCTGTTCGCCGAAGCACTGGAAAACACCCCGCCGCAACCGGCCGAAGCCATTCGTTTGCAGGGCGGCAACGTGGTCTGGGCTTTCTGTTACGGCACCTTGCCCAACCTGTTTCCGCAGCTGCTGGCGTACATTTTGTACCGCTGGGAGAACAACATTCGCATGGCCAGCGTGCTGGGGTTTGTTGGGGCTGGGGGGTTGGGGCAGATGCTCTATGTGAGTCTTAGCCTGTTTCAGGAGGCTCAGGCGAGCACGGTGATTTTGGCGATGTTGGTGTTGGTGTTTGCTGTTGATGGGTTGAGTAGTTGGAGTCGGCAGCGGTGGGTTAAGGCGTGATGGAGGATTGGATGGGTTTGGTTAGCTGATTGCATTCGGGCTGGGCAGCCACCTGTATGGATTTGACTACCACGCTTTATGGCTATGACCTGCAGAATCCACAACCCAAAGATGACATTGGCGATAGGCAACAAACGGCCATCAGCTGCCAGAGGCTACCAAAAAGATGAACCCAACCAGGTTGGAATAATGTTGTCAGCTTCCAGTTTTTACAGTCACCTACGGATGGAAAATCGAAGGGCGACGCGGTTGAGCTCGGAATTAACTCGCTAAATAAGGAGTCAACCCCTCCCCTATCGGTGGAAGGCTCAGAGAGGCTATGCTGCTACCAACAAGGATTGGCATGGAGCACGAAGTGCACGAGAAACCCGATAATGCATTAGCAGCGGACCCTGTAGAAGCGGCCGTGATAATGAGTTCACAAAAAAGAAGCAAGTCTTATTGGGACTCTATCTTTATTGGTCACACACTTAAATTAACACCGCATGGCTGGGACTTTACCAACAATAAAGGCCCTAGCCAGCTTTTATTCAAGTCTTCAGATTTGTCTGACTACATAAAGAAGAAATCAATACGGAGATTTAGTTGCAAATCAATCAGCTTTGACGAGTGCGATTTTAACGGCGAGTTCATAAGTGAGACTTCACGACACGATATTTCATTTGGAAAGTGCAGTTTTTCTAAGTGTGATTTCGGTGGTAGCGTATGGAGAGGGGTTAAATTTAGCGAGTGCAAATTCGAGCGATGCTCATTCACTATGGCTGAATTTCAAGATTGTATTTTTTATGAATGCGAGTGGACCGATATCACGCTGTCTGGCACTGAGACAAAAATGCCAAACACTTTGGTTTCCAATCCTGGCAAATTTATAAGCGCCGCGTACACGAACCTTGACAAAAATATTCTACTTCGAAATAGCAAAACCCCAAGCTACCAAAAAATGAGACTAGAAGGGACGAAGGCTAAATTCTCTCGAACATTACTGAAGAATGCCGAAAACCATGGTGACGACGACGCATACTACGGAGCGATCCAAACTTATTTAAATCAGTCACTAAGAAGCAAAATTCAAAAATCAATGTACGAACTTATATACGGAAAGGGCTTTATTAGTCATGGCATGAATTTTTTGGCCGCGTACTTCGAGTTACTTTTGCTAAATATTTCTGGGTTTGTTAATTGCTGGGGGAAGAGCATTGCACGACCTGCGATAATTGGCATAGCATTGACTTTTACATTTGGTTTGTTATATGGATTTTTGTCAAAAGACTTTCAAAAAGGTTTTGTGCAAGGATTTGATATTACCTTTTTGGTGGGCTACACAAAGTATGCAGATAAGACGACCCCAATTCATATTGAAATACTATACGGGGTTAACGCTTTTTTTGGTCTTTGGTGGTATGCAGTATTGGTACCTACATTGATCAATAGGATTAGCAGGGTTAATTAATGCCTATTCTATCACTCGTCGTATATGGAAGTCGCGCTCGCGAGGATCACTCTGTAGACTCAGACACAGATTTGTTTGCGATCACTAATGATGAACGATATGAAATGATAGTCGAAGGGACTACCAATATTGCCTGTTATCCTTTGACTCAAGCCATCTCTAGAGCTGAAGGTGGGGACTTGTTCTTCATGCACATTACACTAGAGGCCAAAGCAATATATGATCCTAGTGGAGCGTTTGAAACAGTCAAAAAGAGTTTTGTAAAAAAAGAAAATTACTCTTCGGAAATTTCAAATGCAAGTGAGTTAGGATTCGCCCTTGTTGCGCACGCCGAGCATATTCAAGATTACTATCTCCTTAATAAAAGGCTCGCTTGGTGCCTAAGAACCATCTTGATCGCTAGGTCTGCGGAGCAAGGCCGCCCCACTTTTTCAAAAGAAGGCCTTGGAGATGTTTTTCAAGATAGCGGTTTAATTGATCTCATCGCTCTCAAGGATTGTGAGAATTTTACTGCTAAAGCATATCCTCAATTTTATTCAGCCTTTATTAAATATGGATGCAGCCCCAACACTAAAATGCCTACGAATTTCAGCGATTTGATGGTTTACTTCCTTGAGCACGACAACATGATGGGATTGAAGACTGCTCGACTCTTAAGCAACGACATAGAATTTGAAGGATATGATTGGATTTAAATTTTAAACCGTCGGGATGACTGGAGATTAAATCATCTTTTTCGAAATTAGTATTCGACTGGCTTTTTTTGCTGGGAGCAGTCCTTGGCTCAACGTCCGCTTTTGGTTGTGGATTCAACCGGTCGATACAACACAACTAAATTCTGTGTCGCGTGCCACTGATTATCATTATTGTGCGACCGGCTAAGTCAGGTGCCAACGATGGGCAAGTCAGTGTAGTAAGCGTCCCTTTACCGGAAGGTCAAATCCAGTGCAATAACTTGTTAAAGGTTTTTATGAAGTTTGAGATCAATCTGAGTCCATGTGCATTTGATCATGATGGATGGTCGAACCTAGAACGCTACAAAGAATTAGGACTGCCTTCTGAGTGGAGTGCTGATAGAGCGGCAGGCGGTGAATGGATTGCGCCAGATGAGTATTTTTGGACGCCAGATAGTTTTTTTTGGGCTGTAAAGTTTATGTCTGCCGATCTCCTTGCTGAAATAAGAGAAAAAACAGGGGGTAGTTTCTATTCTTTGAGTCTACGACAGCAATGTGAGCTTGTGGGGATTGAGTATTTAAGCAAACACCCTAGAGATATGTCTGAAACGATTGGGAGGCGCTCGTATGTTGATAGCGTAGAGAGCTTCTCACTTGATTTTTTCAAATCATCAGGTTGGTCAGGTGAGATGTTTGAGGGCAGCACCATTCAAATGTTGTCTTTCTGGGCTAGAAAAATACTCGAAAAAAAAGGCGTGCGATACAACGGCTTTTATTATGGCGATTTGCTTTTCGCTGACAAATCTTCGAAAGGTATATTTAGACGAAGTAGCATTAGCGAACCTGAACTATCCGTAATAAATGAAGTTTTATCTATATTAAATATTGAAAAAATATCTGAAATCCACTCAACCTGGGTGAAAAACGTAAAAAAATTTCCATTACCGAGAAACGTAACACCGGATGTTTTAGATATTGTTCATCTGGAGTCAGTTTGGAGTGGTATTTCTAACGAGATTTTTAAAAGAATTTTACTTAGGCAAATTCTAGGTTTCAATGGGCTGGGTTGGCCAGACCTTACTTTGCAAAAAAATGGAAATTTGAAGTTTGTAGAGGTCAAGCAAGCGGATGATAAATTTACTCATAGGCAAGCGTACTGGCTAAGGAATTTTGCCAGACCATTAGGCCTGAATATGTCTGTATTGCACGTAACTCACTCATTGAAAAATCAGCCACTTTGTTGACTAGTAAAATTGCGGGATAGGCCACGAAACTCGGCACAATTAAGCGAGGGCTCGCGACCAACCCGTTTCGACTATGGGATCTCGACTGTACTTCAGTAATCCGACCTCTCCCCCCGCTCATGGCTTCTCATTGTGTCATCTATAAGTTCAATGGCTTGCTTTTCAGGTCCGGTCAACGTGGCGCGGTCTACTTGCGCAAGCCATGCTTTGCATGCTTCGATTCCTAACAAGTCGTCGAGCATCGCGATAGGCACATAGTAGGAAATGGACGCAACCCCTCCGCTGGACGACGTACTCTTTTTTACGACTGACCGAGCAAGCAGCAGAAATCGCTCCTTTGTGGTGATATGTTTGTTAACCCACTTTTTCCCCGCTCCGTCGGAAAATCGATTCAACCGATACACATAGGAAACAAAGTTCCAGTGCGCGAGAAACGTATTTGGGTCCTGGTCCGCGTGCGCCAATAGCGCCTCGGTAAATGCCTGTTTTAGCCCCTCGAAGCCCGCATCATCTAGATCTGAGATATCCGACTTTTCCCGGGCGGAGGACTCCGACATCAAAAGATGTTCCAGCACGGCGAAACCTTTGACTTGCTCGAAGGCGCGCAACAGTCGCTCGCTGCGAACATTAGGTTCGTCGTGGCGCCGTAGGAAGAACAATAGCAAGCGGAACGTTTGGACTGGTGCAGACAGAAACGTCATGGATGACTCGCCACCGCTCACGGTTTCACCAACTTTCAGGAGCGTCTTGATAACGGCTTCAGACTGGTCGAGCGGAAACTCCTCAATTCGAGACTCCAGCCGCTCCAAAATCGTCTTCTGTCGTGCATCGTCGTATTCAAGCAACGCGTCGCAAAATTGTTGCGCATTAGTCAACCGCAGGAATAGGAAGTGCAGCAGCGAGTTGGACACCTCTTCGACCGGCAACCCTAATTCAAAATATCGGTCAAAGAAGTCGCCGCAGCACACCCTTGATTCGCGCATCCATTGCATTCGGGTAGAGCCACTGTACGACGTGTTTTTAAAAACCCAGTCCAGTGTGGGAAACAGAATTTTGAGTGTCTGCTCTACACCCGATTGATACTCCTTTGGCGCGCGTTCCACCATTTGCTGAATGAGTCCTGTAATCCGCTCCTTTTCATTTTGTGTTTGGCTCATGACCAATCGGCTGCCTGTCAGCAGCGCTTTGTTCTGCGCTATTGCTTCGTAGCTGGAAGGAGCGAAGACCCGCAAACACTCCAAGCCAAACAAATCCACAGCGTTGATCTCCGCCACGTCACCCCCACGCAGTAATCGGCAGTGGAACGTGAGGGTAGACGTGTAGCGATAGATATCCCGCAAACTCTGGAAAAACGGCTTCATGCCCCGACGATAGACACTGGTCCAGTAGTTTGAGTCGAAGTTTTCGGCCAATTGTGGTTCCGCGGCCAAGATCTCTTCTAGTCGTTGAAACAGCACTATTTCCAAGCTTGAGGCGGGAAGTGCCGGGACGCTGAACGGTACTTGGATGATTTTTTCCAGATACTCAGCCCCGTTGAAACCTGCTCGCTGAAGCCCCTCCTCAACGACATCGCGTTGATACAGCAAAAGAAACACCACGCTGGGGAACTGCATATTGCCCTTGACCAGCTGAAACAGGGCTTTCATTTGATCCGATGCCAGGCGATCAATGTCATCCATAACGATCAGTAGCGGATGCTTTCGCTTGGCCAACAGCAAGGATATTTCACTGCGAATTTCGCTCAGGGTGAGCTCCTCATCCTTTGCCGCATTGTCCGCGCTGTCGGCCAGGTCCTGCAGAAACTTGGCAACCTTTTTGAACAACGTCGGAACGGTCGCTATCGCCGTGATGCCGCTGACGAAATGCAGGGCGGTCTGCATCATTGGATTGTCCACCCAACTACTGAGATAGTTCGCGGCCAGTGCGGACCCAAGCAGTATCGGCAAGTATTTGGTCACGCCATCAATCACCGCCGCGCTGGTGTTGATACGTCGTCCATAACGACGTAAGGCTTTTGCCAGTTGCTTGCCCGCCTTGCTCTTGTCTTTTCGCTGAATGGCCAAGGAGACCTCGTCGAAAAAAGTCGCGCTGAGCTTCTCCTGGCCGGCCCACTCCCACGGATTGAACTCGATGACCTCATGTCCGGGAGTGCTCTTAAAGTCATCAATGACTAGGTTCTTGATTGAGCTCTTTCCACTGCCCCATGCCCCTGTCAGCGCAATTACCAGACTTTCCTGGTCTTTCCAGCTGGCCATTGCTTCTGCCAGGTTCTTGGCAAATCCCGATCGGCCGAGGAGGTCTTGTTCGTGCTTGGCGATTGGCCGATCATCGGCAAACCGTAAATCTTCCATGTTGTTTTTCCCTACGCCATAGACCCCGTGGCGAATGCGATGATGATATCAATCTGCGCTGCTCTTGCAGTCGGACATTTCTAGATGCACTGGCGTATTTGCGTGGCTTGGTCTTCCTGGCCCTGAAAAAGACTGCGAGCAAGGCCTTGATAAGCAGATATAAAAGCACCGCTAAGAATCAGCTCCCACTAATTACGCTGATGTGTCAGATAACCTCGCCTTACTCATGTCCTTTGATTTGCGCTCAATCCGATACCGTGATCCAACGGTAGTGTCCGCCCTGATTACCTCTAGTTTTGGAGACATACCTGAATGACCAGTATCGCCGAAGGAGATCGAAGATTGAACGTCCATTTTTGGCCGATTCCGGCCTACGATTTACCCAAACTTGTAAACGCCGCTGTAACACCTATTTGGCTTGTAACACCGAACGCACGTGAAATTTGAGCAGTGTGTAACATCAACAAAATACAATAAATTCAATTAGTTAAAGTCATTCGTAACACCTGCAACACCTGTAACACGTCTTTTCGAGCCCCCACACCCCATCAGTGATAGCGCCGCCAGCGGAATCTATAATGGCTTGGTATCGACTAATGCAGAATTCGAACGCTGGGTTGCTTTACGCTAGAGCGTTTGGGAAGTGCCGTCTTCCAACAACGAACAGGGGGACCGGGGCATCGACATCACCGGGGACCCTAGGGATGTTCGGTGAGTACGGGGTCGGAAACCCGCAGCATCTTGTTAGCGACTGAATTTTCTACGTTGGTTGACAGGTTGACACCACCCCCAAGGTTGACCGGGCTCAACCGTTCGCTATCAACAACACAATGGCTCACCTTTACCGTTGCGGTAACGATGCCCTTTTCTCTTCAATATCCTTTCAATTTCAACGTCGAAATTTCAGTTAGCTCGGGGAACTGTCGCTACCAAGATCTCGCGGGTTTCCGACCCCGTGTCGCAAGGAATCTCTCAGGGGCCCCGGTAGTTTTGCTGCTCTTTCTCACCAGCCTGTCCAGAGACCTCAGGGGAAACTCAGAAAGGAGAACAGAATGTACGGTGTGCTATATAGAACCCTTCAACAGGAAGGTCATGTAATTCGTTCATGCTTGGCCATAGGTCTTACGGAGCTCCGTAACGCAAACCTGAATGAGAAGGGTCGTTACTACTCGGCCTTCTTTCAGCTCGCTATAGGAATCGAACGCCTTGCGAAGCTGGCATTGATCCTTGACCACATGGCACAGAATGGGCTGCAAGCACCTGGCCAGGTAAATGGGCATGACCTGCGAACTCTTGTCTCAAAGGTGTCTACCTTAACTACTGCTCGTGGGTATGCTCTCTCAAGCCCCTTCCCAACCGATCCTCTTTGCACGCGTGTTCTTGCTTTTCTTTCAGACTTCGCAACAGGTATGCGGTATGCAAATCTCGACGCGCTAGCGTCTGGCAAGCAAAAGCGCGATCCTTTGAGCGAATGGAACGAGATTCTGCAAAACACTGCTGCTACAAAAGTTAGCGAAGCGACGAAATACCAGATAAGCACACACTCCGCAGCAATCGCTCAAGATCTAGAGGGCCGCGCACGTGTGGTTGCAAGCGATCTCGCCAGCAAACCACTGACTCTTTCTACCGCATTTTCGGAACCTTCAATTCTGGACTCGGCTTCGAAGTACTTGGTATGGGAAATATTTACTCTCCTCGTACCGCTTCGAGATGCTGTCGTAGAGGCGGGCCACGCCGCAGATGCAATAGCGGTTACTGCGGACCCCAACGGCGACCGGGTTCCTGTCCTTCGCGAATTCTTTGACTTCATTCAACTGAATCGTAAAATCGTGTTCCGGAAGAAGCGTTGGCCCTGAAGGCCACAGAGGTCAGCAACGAATAGCTTGTATCCCTCCTTGTATCCCTAACGCTATAATTTCGCTGCAAGCCACGCTTTATATGGAAGCCTAAAGTCTCCCTCGGGCACCAAAATTAAGAAAGGCCTTGCTTAGCAAGGCCTTTTTTTCGCCCAAAGAAAAGCCCCTGCCCCCCACCGACAAACGCCCTGACAACGCTCCGATCTGTAGGAGCTGCCGAAGGCTGCGATCTTTTGATCTTGCGTCTCTTCTGCCCCTCTCGCCGGAAGAACATTTCACAAGGATTTCCCCCCATGGAATTGCACCTGGAAACCGTCGCCCTCTTCTCCCTCAAACTGGCTTATGAATCGGAAGGCCAGAGCCCGATTTTGCGGGATGATTTGGTGATGGGGGATTACCAGCGGGATGTGTTTGAGTTGCTGGTACGGCGGGGGGATGTTGAGGGATTCAGGTGAAGGTGGGTGAGTGTGTGGGTTGGCGTTGGAGGCGGTTGAGGGTGTGGATAAGCCGTTGGGCGGGAGTTGGGTAGGTTGGTGAGGGAGTTTGCCGGGATTCAGGCGATGGAGCAGCTTGATGCACCGCTCATTGCGCTTAAGGATTATTTGAAAGACATTCAATGAGTTAAGGCAAGATATTCAATAAAAGAAGGCAGGCGACAAAAAAAACGATAGCGCTCGATAGCCGGACTTACGCTGGTCGTCGCGTCTAATCCGATAATAAATCTGTCCCCCCGCCCTCCTTCGATGATCAAGCTGACCTCTCGTCTAGGTCGACAGATCCTTGGTGGTTGTGTGAAACCATCCGTACTTTTTTCATTTTTGCCCCCCTGAATTAGTCAAGCCGCTAAGCCGTTCGTCTGTGTTTGTGCCCAACGGCCTTCGATACCAAGCTCCAGTGCAAGCATTCGGGCAAGCTGTGATGGCACATTATCATCATCGGCGCTGTTCAAAGCGGAAAACCCGAATTAGCATGATGCTTAGTAACTAAATCCGCCCCGCAGGGACAGCACAATGATCAAGAATATTGTTCTGCGCAACGTTTCAAGCTACGCGCCTAATGTCGATTCGACCATCGGCCCGTTGACACGAGTTAACATCTTCTACGGACAGAATGGGACTGGCAAAACCACCATTAGCAACTTTTTGCAGGACCCGAATGGGCCGGCCCACAAATCGTGCCGTGCAGATCCTGCTGAGGCCGAACGGGAGGTGCTGGTCTACAACCACGCATTCATGGAGCAAAACTTCCACGCCAGCGTACAGCCGGGCGTTTTTACATTGAATGAAGGTAACATTGAGGCAGAAGCCGCATTGAAGGCAGCGGAAGACACCATCAAGGTCCTTAGCGACAAGGAGCAAGCGGAAACAGCTGACGGGAAGGAACTGAAAGCAGCTCAGGAAGCGCTCTCAGTGACACTCAAAGACAAAGTTTGGCTGCTGAAAAAGCCGTTTGACAGCAGTTCACTTAACTATTGCTTTGTCGGAATCAATACCAAGGAGCGGTTGCTGGAAAAGGTCGTGCCGCTGAAGTTCAAGGCTACGGTCGACACCTTTGAATCATTGGCAGCGGAAGCCTCTGAGCTGCAGTCCGCCAGTGATACGGAGCTTGATGGCATCGCTTCTTTCTCGTTCTATGCTGACGACATAGAAACGAAGCCTATTTTCCAAGAAGCCATTGCCGGCTCCGGCGACTCTTATCTGTCGGCTCTGATTCAGGAGTTGGGTAACTCGGACTGGATCAAGCAATCCTTCAAGTTTGTCGACAAAAACGACGAGCACTGTCCTTTCTGCCAGCAAGCACTGCCGAATGATTTCTATGTGCAGCTTGAAAAGGTATTCGATAAGACGTACGAGCTTCGCATTGCGGAACTGGCCGCGCTGGAAACCCGCTATAAGAGCGGTGTTGATCAGCTGCTTCTTCAGCTTGATAAACCTCAATACCAGGCCAAGTCGTTTCTCGCGCATGTGGTTACTTTGAAGTCTGCACTGCAACAGAATACTCAGCGTATCGAAGCCAAGATGGCTAGCCCCTCGGCTCCAGTTAGCCTGACCGCGACCTCAACATTGATCGCTAATCTGAACGCTGCCGTCCAGGTTGAGCAGGATAAGATCGATGCCATAAACCTGAAGATCAAGGACAAGAAAACTCACCTTGATCAAATCAAGGAGCGCTTCTGGAACTGCTTCCGTGGCAGCTGCGACGCCATGGTCATTAAAACTACCAAAGAGCATCGTGAGTATGATGACAAACTGACCGTAAAAAGGGATGCAGTAAGGCTGATACGAGAGCAGATCAAAGCGCAGGAGGAAACGATCGTAGAGAGCCGCGCCAAGATCACAAACATCGACCAAGCGGTTTTGAGCATCAACGGGTGGCTCGGGGTGCTGGGTCTTCAAGGATTTGAGTTGGTGAGGGAGGAGGGTGAGGTACCTCAGTATCGACTGCATCGACCTGACAAAAAGGACGACGTGTTCAAGACGCTGAGTGAAGGCGAGAAAACGCTGATTTCGTTTTTGTATTTCCTGGAGGTTTGCAATGGCGACCTGGATGACAAAACCAGCAAGCTGAAAAGCAATCGGATCATCGTGATTGATGACCCGATCTCCAGCCTGTCCCACAACTACATCTACGACATTGCCTCGCTGATCAGGCGACAGGTTTTGAGCCCCAAAACGAAGTTCAAACAAGTCTTCATCCTTACGCACAACCTGTTTTTCTTCCACGAAATGATCAAGCTGATGCAGGAAGACAAAGAGGAGAAGACCCTTGCGTTGTTCAGGATCACCAAGGCGCAGTTCAGCTCGGTAGCCACGATGCAGGAAAAGGAAGTGCAGAACGATTACCAGTCGTTTTGGCAGACCATCAAGGATGCACTGGCCGGGCGCACGTCCACCAACGTGATTCCAAACATGATGAGAAACATTCTGGAGCATTACTTCACGTTCGTGCACCGACAGGACTCACTCAGAAGAGCACTGACGGACCTGGCCGACGAAAATCCAGAGTTCCGAGCGCTGTTCAGGTACATCAATCGTGAATCACACTCTGATGCCATCAATTTGACCGATTTTGGCGAGATCGACCCCGCGCAATACATCGCGCGATTCAGGGACGTGTTTGTGAAAACCAAATTCGAATCGCATTTCGACAAAATGATGAGTTGACTGGTAACCAACGACGCCCGGAGGCGCTTGCTCTCCGGGCTTTTTTTCGTGTACGGATTTCGTGGTTTAAGGCAGTCTTTCAACCCTTTCTCGGGTCTCAACCTGATGTGAAGGATTACCCTAGTCAAGCTCGAAAACCCTTGGTAGCATTGCCGCCGCAGCTACCACCGAAGCACTCTCCCTCTCGCCCGCGCTCATTGGCTCGCTTTGCTCATGAAGTGCAAAGGCTGTCAGCGGCCCGCTGAGATCAGATGGAGAAAATGCCATGAAAGATGGAAAAGTTGTTCTGGTTCGCCAGTATGACCGTTTCCGGCTTGGGCAGTGGGAAACCGTGTGCCAGCACACGCGCTCCCTTCCGCGCCGGTAAATGATGTGCCAATGTGGTAGCTGCACTTTCACCTATCTTCGTTTCAAATGCCGCCGCATAGTTTAACCAATAATAAATCCGTCCCCTTTCCGTTGGTCCCCTTTTCCGTTGAAAAGATATTCAATGAGAAAGCGGGAGACTTAAAGCGGTAGTGCCCGACAACCGAGCCGGCGTTGGTCGGCGCGTCTGAACCGATAAAAATCTGTCCCCTTTTTTCCTCCACCCTCTTCCCCCCCTTTCCTCCAGTTTTCTGCCGTCTATTAGCGTTTACCCAAGCCCGCTCCCGGCCAGAAGCGGACTTGGATATCCAGCCAAGAGAGGAAATGCAGAAATATGAATATTAAAAATCCACTACGGCCAAGGCTTGAGTGATACGGCCCACTACGTCACCAAAGCTTTCACCATCTTTAAGCACGCCTGCGTAGGCTTCGATACTCTGATACTTACGATGCAATTCCCTTCTACCTAAGCGCTTCTTACTTATTTCATGCAGAGCCACTTTCTCAACACTGTCCAAACCTTCCTTTACACACAAGGCCAAACAATTAAGGCCGACAGGCGATTCAATTCCTTCACCTCTATCAACGGTAATCGCCCTAAAAATCTGATTAGGAAGACCAAATATATAAGAAAGCTCAGGAATTATCCTCAAAACAAATTCCCTAACAAACTCACACTTTCCGACTTTATTAATTGGAGTGCCGGTCGAGGCCTCAATGTTAGCTAGCGTACTACCTGCCATCCAAAGTTCTAATAATGGAAATATTATTTCAGCAGCATATCTCCCCTTTGAAGTATCATTTTTCAGCCTCTTATAGTCGCCACCTAAAAAACCCTCCAAAGTCTCCTTCCTAATAAGAGTTGGAAGTAGCGTGGGTCGGAGCTTTAACCATTCGCGAAGCCATTGATACCAAGCGTCCGTAGTTGCCCAATGATTGACATTTTTAGAAAGCGGCTCACCAAGCTCTCGAATTATCCCTACCGATATACCTGACGCTGCTGCCAATCGATCAGCCCAAGTGAGCACTTGAGAGAGATCTAGATTCGAGTTCCTAGACAATATCGCCGATTCTATCCTTGATGTTATCCATTGTTGATCGCCTTTTTTCCTCGCCCGGAAGGCCGAGAAAGAACGTTCAATAGTCGCACGAGCTGATACATTTCTCCCCTCTTGATCTTCGTCAGAATCGACCGGTAACCTGCTCAAAAAATAGCTCGCCACACCAGAGAGAGGTAACGCCTCACTATGTATCTGATCGAGAATTGCCGTGAGAGGGTCATCAATAATTAAGCATTGATCGCTTTGAGAAAATATCGATCTTAAATCCATCCAGTGATTATGAATCCGGCTAGTGCTATTATCAAAATTAACAACTTTACTCGGTACCACCAATACAAATCCATAGGAACTATCGCCAGCTCTGCCGGCCCGTCCTGCTGCATTGAGAAGCTCATGAGCCTCCAAACGTTGCATGGCATCAGCTTCTTGGTCAAATCTGCTATCGCCACTAATATTGACCACTTCACTGGGAAGGTTCATTCCCTGTGCAAGAGTTGATGTCGCCACTAAAACATTCAGCCCATCTGCTCGCTTAAAAAGCGATTCATGCAAATGTCGCTCCATAGCTAGCAAAAGTCCGTGATGGCACGCACTAGAGGATACCAACCTACCTTCATCCGAAACTTTGATATAAATATGCTCTTCCCCTCCAAACTCATCGACTACTATCTCGAATAGGCGAACTTCTTCATCAGTCAAAATACATCCAGGAGATTCAAGATCATCTGAGATTTTTTTCGACGCGCTATTCGCGAGTGGTATAGTTTGCGTAAAAACTAAAGTCTTTATTTTTTGCCTAGCCGTTGACGTTGCAATCGTAGCCGACACCTGATTTCCATTAGGCGTTAAATACCATTTTTTCCCCTCCGCAACGGTGCCTGTTGATAATTGGACAGCTTCGCTAAGAACTGGCATTAATGCGTAATCTTTACGACTTGCTGAATGCCAAGTTTGGTTCAAGCAAAAAAAACCGAAAGGTTGTACAAACAGCTCTCGCTTCAATGAGGCAGGCGCATTTATATTCGCCACCTCAGACCGCACGGTTTTTAGACGTTTTTTTAGTTTGGTTATTTCATCACCAGCATAAACCACACACCCCCTTACTTGACGAGTAGGCTTCCATGTCAACTCCAAGGGCAAACAAGGTCTTTTAGTTAGCTCTGAGACCCAACCTGCAATCTCTACCGAGTTTTTCATCATTGCCGACAATAAAAGCAAATCGGCGCTAGGAGCTACCGATGTAAAATTAAGGAGGCAAAGCATAGAATCTATAGAACGCCGACTGTGATCCGCGTCCCTTGGGTGCAACAAATGGCACTCATCAAACACCAACAACCCTACACTTGAGAATATGTCCGGATCAAAGCTTAACATTGCCAGACATCTTTCGGGTGTCATAACAGAAATAGCCGGAAGTGCGTCATTCTCCAAATCAAATAACAACTCATCTAGGACTTCTCGCTGAACCTCTGCATTTGGAAAAGTATTAGCTAGAGCCCTAGTTGTTTGATCGACCAATGAAAGCGTCGGCGCTAAAAAAACCACCTTTACATTACGCAGCAAGGCGGTAGCAATTTTCAATTCGGACAGCGTAGACTTTCCTGCCCCAGTTGGAAAGCTTATCACCGAGGAAACACCTATCTCCAAATAACCTGAGGATATAGCCTGTCGATGATTTTTCCATAGGTACGGCCTAATTGACGCTATGCTTTGCTTCATAGCATACCATTTAGTTACTTCGATACCTTTTGGGGGTTCTGTATTTATAATTCCGGATGGAATAAGGTGATCCGCGACGATCGCTAAAAGTGATGCCAAATGAAGTGGCCCTGGAAACACATTATGTACTGGGTGACTTCCAAAACCAACTAAACCATCAATTTTATCGACACATAATTCCTTTACTCGTTCGAAAACCACTTTCGAGTCATGGTCTATCAAATCAAATTCATCATCAGTTCCGAGTAATGATGCCGCCATCGCGCGAACCCCATGCAATAGCATGTAATACAACGACTCTACAGCTTGCCCCATACTGTCAGCACTCAGAAAACCTTCTGGGCTGGGCACATGCATAGCAAGTATTTTCAAAAGACTTCCATTCGCCAAATGGCAAATTGCTTTCAGCAAAGTAGCTTCAACAGACCCCTCAGCCCTCACCACAATATTTTTTGCTGTTTCGGCAGCATCAGAACTTGCTTCTGCGATCAGAAACAACAAAGTTGCAGAAACCTCAGGAGAGACGCCATATGCACTTAATGTGCTAAATTTAACACTTCGTGACATCAACTCCTGAGCAAGAAGTATTACATGATGAGCAGACCCGGCGACGAAGGCTGCAGCAACTCGGTTTTCCATATCTTCTGAAGCGGAAACTATAGCCTCGTGAGAGAAAGCAAGGCGAGTCATTCGTTTAACTATTTCTGTCACCTCATCAGGCAATCCCGCCTGTTCCGCTCCTTCACGTAAGCAAACACGAGCAGAAACTATTGATGCGTAAGCCTCAGTCAGTTGTTTTGGCAACTCAGCAAGGTCGAGGCCGTCCAATTCGGGAGCACTGTTAATCAATTCTACGGTATCGTTATCAAACATAAGCAGCCACCATATTTTTAACGTGAGCAATCGATTTCTCAGCTAGCGAAGACATCCAGGGGCGCAGATGCTCTATATAAAATATTTCTCCACCGCGCTTGCTCACCTTACCGTCAATAACTTTATCATAGCCTTTAAAAAGTTTTACTCGCCCCTTCCTCGTGGAGTGATATTTACCAACCGTTATACTAACTCGATAATGTCTAACACTCTTCCATATTATGTTTTCGATCGCGAGATCAGGATCAACATCTCTATTGGTTTCCAACAAAGCAACGACCTCCGCAACTAAAACGTTCTCCCTATCTCCTTGGTCGAGCAATCTAAACTCTGGCCACACCAAATCACGGACAGTTTTTCTCGCGTCATCCGTAGCCTTGTCTTCAAATATAGTTGCAGCAACAACCTCACCCCCGCTCAATTCAAGACGGAGCCCATCGAATCCTTTCAAGGCGTGAATCATTTGAGGCGGCCGGATAAGTGCGCTCGGATCGGCCTTTTGGGCAGCTATCCACGATATCACCTGAAAGATCCAGCCATCTCTATGCCAGGGATCTTCACCAGTAGGAACTGTAAGTAAGCCTATCGCGCCCTGAGCGGCACTGGCCCTCGATGCCGGCGCCCCCACATTCGTTCCCGCTATAATTTTTTGGACGTGTCTAGACTGGCCCAAAGCAACACGCGCTATCTGCTCTGCGAGTAGATTTTCGTCCGTGATTGTCCAAACTTGACCATGACAGAGGGTTGGATGGTCGTAGTATTCCAGCGAAATCGGCATTTTCGTCCTTGGTAGCTAATCTGGCGAAAGCCAGGTGCATGTCTAGGTTGGTCAACCTTATCAATATGCCATCATTGTTGGACAAATTTATGGCCTCCCTCCCCATTCATCATCACTAATACTTGGAATAGCGGTATGCGGTGTGTCCAAGTTACTGAGCTAGCCCTACTTCCGTAGAGTCGATCTGATGACCGCTTTTGGCCGTTCTCTGTCGGTCATGGTTACAAAGCCTGCTGGCTAAATCCGATGCAACCGGTGGTCTAGTGGACTGCAATTTCACGCCTGACGACCAAACCACTACTACCCACGCAAAAAAACCCTTCCTGCGCGTCAACACAGGAAGGGTTTTTTGTTAGCGGCTGATCACTCTTTAGCCTGACTCAACTTGGTAAACAGCTCGGTCGGTACTTTCTTGCCGTTGGAGGTGTACTGGTTGGTGCGGAACTTGTACACCTCACCCTCGGACAGGAAACCGTCGCCGTTGGCGTCCATCGCCTTGAATTCCTCTGTGCCCTTGGGCGCCACGGCCAGCAGTTCCTTGAGCGACACGCGGCCGTCATGGTCGGCGTCGGTGCGGGCGAAGGAGGCATCGCCGCACTTGCCTTCACCGCACTTGCCTTCGGCCTGGGTCTTTTGGGCGCTGGCTTCGCTGGCGCCGCATTTGCCTTCGCCACACTTGCCTTCGCTGGTCTTCTCGGCGGAGGCCAGTTGATAGCCCTGAGGCAGGGCTTCGGCGGAAAACGCCGAGGAGGCGAAGTTGATACCGCCGACCAGTGCGACAGCGATCAGGCCAATACGGGTTTTGTTCGACTGGATACGAGACATGTTGATACTCCGGATCAATGACGTGGCGGGACCACTTTTGGTCGTACCACAAGGGTTGATGAACCTGGTTGCGAGGTGCGTTGTGCCTCTCGCTTTGGCAGGTCTATTTGGCCCCAGTGGTGTATCCGGGCTGTATCCGTGATGAGCGGGTTTTGTAGGGTTGTAGTCGGATTTCGTGCGCTGATACACAGCGATACACGAAAGCCGGTCTTCAGTTGGCTGGGGATGTTTTTTGCTTGCGTGGGGTTTTCTCGACATCGCCCAAGAGCGCTTGTTTAAAAAGGTTGTAGGGTATTTCCGGCGGGCTACAAGACCTTGCGTCGTTGCCTACGGGTACGCCAGAATCCGCCGGCTTGTGCGTCTAGGGACCGGGTTCTATCGTTCGCGTGCTGCTGCCTGTTCAGCGGCCGGGTCTGGAAACCCCGAAATGAAAATGGCGCCACTGCGCCCTTCGTAACCTATGCTTGCACGCTTTTGAGTGTGCACTCCGTTATGGCGGCTGTGCGCGGGAGACCTTCGGGTCTACCGGGTTGCCGTTTCCCCGGGTTTCCAGCCTGCGTACAGCTGCCACCTCTTCGTCTGGAAACGAACGTGGCAGCTTCAACCATGAAGCGGAGACTCCCATGTTCAAGGTCACCCCCAACCCGCCGGACACCGATCCGACATCACCCTGCGAATCCGATTCAAACAAGCTCAACGAAGCCGCCGAATCCGCCTTCCACGTCCCCTCCACCGCCGACATCAAGGCCACACCGCGCACGCCTTGTTCCCTGTTTACCGTCGCCCCCGAGGCCGATACCGAAACGCTGATGGTGTATCTGGTCGAGACGCTGGCCTCGGTTGATGTGATGGTGCATCAGTTGGTGGATCATCTGGATGGTGGGTCGCGCAATGCCCTGTTGGGGATTTCCAATAGTGTGATGCTGGCGGAGATTACGGCGAATCGGGTGTTGGATCAGATTGATCCGCGTGAATAAACACTGACTCTGTGGCTAACGCGGACCCTTGTGGTGAGGGGGCTTGTCGGATCGCCGCACCGCCCCGCTCGGCGGCGAAGCCGTCGTAAAACCTGACTGCACCATCTAACTGGAGAAAAGCGGGGGCCGCTTCGCAGCCCAACGGGGGCAAGCCCCCTCGCCACAAATGTTGGCAGGCTCAAGTAGCGCAACAACACATACATCGCACTGGATCATTGGTGGACGCTAACTCTGTGGCAAACGCTGACCCTGTGGCGAGGGAGCTTGCTCCCGCTCGGCGGCGAAGCCGTCGCAAAACCTGACTGCACTATCTGACTGGAGAAAAGCGGGGGCCGCTTCGCGGCCCAGCGGGAGCAAGCTCCCTCGCCACAGGGGGTGTGTGGTTGATGTTGGCTAGTTCGGGTCGAGTAAGCCGCCGCTCCAGTGACGCGACACCCGGCTGCCGGTGAATTTCGCTACGCCCATGCCCTGGGCGATCAGTCGGTCGCGATAGCGCGTGACCAGGCGCCCTGCTTGTTCGGCATGCAGCACCACTTCGGAAGTCGGGTCACCCGGGGTTCTGAGGATTCGGGCAAAGCGCTGCCCTTCTTCGACGAAATCCCCCAGCTCTTTTTCGAAGATCAGCACGCCGGGTTGCGGGGCGATGATGGTTTCCATGTGGCCCATTTCCACGGCTTCGACAGGCCAGTCTGCAGGCGCCACGGACTCGTCGATGACGCCGTAACCGCACAGCCAGTGGTACAGCCCTTCGGCATCCGACTCGGCGAAGCGGTCGTTGACGTCGCCCTGCCCGCGCAGCTCGAGGGTCGCGGCCATGCGCCCTGCTGTGACGCCGTCGCGTATCCACGGGGCGATGATGGTTTCTTCGAAGGAACCATCGCCTCCGTCATCCCAGATGATCGCCACGTCCATTTTCATCGCCGCCGCCAGCTCGCGACCGCGGGGCCAGAAACTGCGGTGCACGTAGAGGTACGGCAGGGCTTCGTCGTCGGTGTGCAGGTCGAGCATCACGTCGGCCGGGGCAGCCAGTTGCACCAGTTTTTTTTGCCATTGCTGGACGCAGGTCGAAGGTCGCGCCATGGCCGCCGACTGATCGAACGCGCGATTGAAGTTGTGCCCGGTCGCGTCGTGGTAACGCCCGAGAATCCGGCCCTGGCGAAACTGGCCGATGCCTAGGGGATTGGCTTGTGGCACCACGGTCACCTGGCCCTTGAGCCGGCCCTGGGCTTCGGCGATCTGTAGCCGTTGCATCAGCACATGCAGGACCAGCATCCCGGCGATTTCATCGGCATGCACCCCGGCCTGCAGGTGCACGTTCGGCCCGCTGCCGTCGCCGGCATAGCGCCAGGCGCCGACCCGAACGGCATCGCCGTTGTTGTTGCTGACACTGAACGAAATATCCTGCGGCATTGGTTTTCCCTCCTGTCATGACCGTTGAAAAACGCTTTATCGCGGCTGCCGAGGCTGGTGATTGAACAGGCGTTCAACTAAGCTCGACAACGTGAAAGCTCATCCAGGGACAGCCTTGTGACAACCGATGCCCCGAAAAACCGTCGCGCCGAACCCGAAGACCGCCGCGAAATGCTGGTAGCGGCCACCCTGCGCTGCCTGGGCCGCGACGGTCACGCCGGGATTTCCGTGCGGCGCATCGCCACCGAAGCCGGGGTGTCCGTGGGTTTGCTCAACCATCACTTCGGCAGCATCGAGGCATTGATTGCCGACACCTACCAGCGGCTCGCGAGCGAGCTGACCACTGCCCTGCTCCAGGAAATCGAACAGGCCGAGACACCTGCGCAGAAGATCGATGCCTTCCTGGTCGGCTCGTTCTCGCCCAGGGTCATGGACCCGAAACTGCTCGGGGTGTGGGTGGTGTTCTGGAGCCTGATCCGTCACTCCGAACACGTCAGCCAGTCCCATGAAAAAACCTACCGCGCCTACATCAATCTGCTCAGCCAATTGCTCGATGAGCTGGCGGCCAGCGAAGGCTTCGAGATTCACGACACGCGCCTGGCCGCCATCGGCCTATCGGCGATGCTCGACGGTCTCTGGCTCGAGTGGTGCCTGAACCCCGAGACTTTCAGCGCCGCCAACGGACTGCATATCTGCCGTTGCTGGATAAAGGGGCTGCGTCACGGAGCATTCAGCACCGACGACGTCCTGTGACGGGTGCCGGCCGAAGATCATCGCCAGGGTGCCGCTGACGGCGATCAGCCCGGCGCCGATCATCAGTGACGTGTCCATCAGCGTGCCCCAGACCAGGCTCGACAGGGCAAACGCCCAGATCAAGCCGGTGTATTCGAACGGTGCGAGCAAGGTCGCGGTGGCGCGGCGGAAACTGGCGAACAGCAGGAACTGGCCGATGCCGCCCACCAGGCCGGCGCCGAGCATGCCCAGCCAGGCCGGTGTCGGCGAAGGTGTGTAAGTCCACGGCAGGGCCACCGCCATGCAAATCACGAACACCACGTTGGTGATCAGCATCTGCTCCAGCACGGAGGTCTGGTCATCCACCTGACGCAGCTGGATGTAGGTGAACGCCCAGCACATCGCCGCCAGCAGGGTCAGGACGATCGGCAACGGCTCGGTCATGTGGTCGGGGCGACAGGCAATGACCACCCCGACGAATCCGACGATCAGGCTGAACCACTGCCAGCCGCTGGCGCGCTCCTTGAGGATCACCGCCGCCAGCACCGTGACCATGATCGGCGCGGAAAAATACAGGGTGGTCATCTCGGCCAGGGTCAGGTCCCGGGCCGCTGTGTAGTACAGCACCCAGGCCACTATCGACAGCAAGCCGCGCACCACCAGCAGGCGCCGGCTCGGTGAATGCCAGGCGCGCTGGATAACCCGCGAACGCCCCGCCAGCAGCACGGCCACGACCACCACGGCGGCGCGCCAGAACAGAATGGTGACCACCGAATAATCGGCCACCAGCCACTTGATGACCGCATCCTGCAACGACAGGAACGCATAGCCCAGGGTGCACAGGCCAATGCCCTGCAGCGAGCGGTCGACTTTCGACGAGCTCATCAGGCCGACCTGCGCACAGGCGTTCCGCGCCGCTCGGCGAAGGCAAACAGCGCTTCGATCAGGAAGGTCAGGCAGACGTAGACACCGGCCACCAGCAACAGAGGTTCGTACACTTGCAGGGTTTGCGCGCGGACCACGTTGGCGGCGCCGAGCAGGTCGATCACGGCGATGGTCGAAGCCAATGCCGTGGACTTGAGCAGCATCACGGTCTCCCCCGCCAGGGTCGGCAACAGCAGGCGCAGGGACCGGGGCAAGCGCACCCGCAGCAACGACTGGCGCGCGGTCATGCCAAAGGCCGACGCGGCCTCCATCTCGCCCTTGGGCACCGCCAGCAGGCCACCGCGAATCACTTCGCCGACATAGGCCCCCATCGACACCACCAGGGCGAACACGATGTACCAGTAGCCATCGCGCAGGTACGGCCAGAGGAAGCTGCCACGAATCAGCGGGAACTGGGCAAACAGGCTGCCCAGCCCGTAGTAGTAGATGTAGATCTGGATCAGCAACGGCGTGCCGCGCGTGACGCTGGTGTAGAACAGGCTGACCTTGGCGATCACCTTGTTTTTCGAGATCCGCGCCAGCGCCACCAGCACCGCCAGCAGGTAACCGAACACACTGGAGACCAACAGAATGATGAGGGTGGTTTGCAGCCCCCGGCCCAACAGCGCCCCGTATTCAACTATCCACGCTGGAATCATTTCATTCTCTCTGCCGGTTCAGTCAACAAGAGGCATCCAGCGACGAATACGTCGCTCCAACCGTCCCGAAAGATAGTTCGACGCCAAGGTCACCGCGTAGTACAGCGCGGCAGCCGTGAGGTAGAACAACAGATAGTGGCGCGTCGAACCCGCGCCTTGCTTGGCGGTGTACAGCAGCTCGTTGGTGCCGACCACGCTGATCAGCGCGCTGTCCTTGATCAGGTTGATCCACAGGTTGGCCATCCCGGCCATGGCGTAAGGCGCCATGATCGGCAGCGTGACCCGGCGGAACAGACCGAAACCGTTGAGGCCGAACGCCTTGGCCGCTTCGATCTGGCCGAAGGGAATCGCCTGGATCGCCGCGCGGAAAATCTCCGAGGCGTAGGCACCCTGCACCAGTCCCAGCACGACGATGGCCGCCAGCGGGCCGCTGACGTTCACCACGCCGTACCCGAGTTTGGTCATCAGCGAATTGAGGAGCATGGAGCCGACGTAGTACAGCAACAGAATCAGCAGCAACTCCGGCACCGCGCGGAACAAGGTGGTGTAGCCGCGCATCAGCGCTGCAATGGGCTTTGGCGCACCCAGCTTGAGGCACGCCACCACCAGCCCGATGGCCAGCCCGAGCACAAAGGCCCCGGCGGAAATCTGCAGGGTCATCCAGAGCCCCTTCAACAGCGCACTGCCCCATCCCTGTTCGGTGAAATTGATCAGATCGAACATTGCCGGCATTTCAGTCTCCAGTATGCGGTCATGAACACACCGCCGGATTCTGTGGGAGCGAGCTTGCTCGCGATGAGGCCATGCCAGTCAATATCAATGCTGACTGAACCACCGCTATCGCGAGCAAGCTCGCTCCCACAGGGATCTGCTTTTCCTCAGGACTTGCGTTTAGCCAGTTATCAGAACGCCGGCTTCACGCTGGTGCCGAAGTAGCTCTGGGACAGCTCGTCGTAGTCCTTGCTCGCCAGCAACTCCTGGATGGCCTTGTCGAGTTTGGCCTTGAGTTCGGTGTCGTCCTTGCGCAGGCCGGCGCCTACGCCTTTGCCGAAGATCGGGTCATAGGGCACGGTGCCGAGGTAGGCCAGGTCCTTGGCATCCGGGGTCTTGACGAACGAAGCCATGGCGGTGCCGTCGGCCATCATCAGGTCGATGCGCCCGGCAATCAGGTCGGCGTTGGCCGAGTCCTGAGTGTCGTAGTACTTAACGTCGGCGATTTTTTCGTAGTAGGTCTTCAGGTAACTGGCGCTCACGGTCGAGTTCTGCACGCCGATGATCTTGCCCTTGAGGTCATCCGGGTACTTCTTCACCGACGTCTCTTTCGGGCCGACGACGGCAATCGCCGAATCGTAGTAGGCCTTGCTGAAGGCGATCTGTTTTTCCCGTTCTTCGGTCACCGACATCGAGGAAAAGATCACGTCGATCTTCTTCGCCAGCAGCGACGGAATGATGCCGTCCCACGCCACTTCCTTGATCTCGCAATCGGCTTTCATTTCGCTGCACAGCTTGTGGATCAGGTCGACTTCAAAGCCCTTCCACTCACCGTTGGCCTGCTTTTCGGTGTACGGCGGATAGGGTTCGGCGGCCACCGCGAAACGGATCGGCTGTGCCTGAGCCGCGCTCATGCCGGCCAGCAGTACGCAGGCTGCACCGGTCAACCAGTTTGCAAAACGTCGATTTCCCATGTTGTTTTCCCGTCTTTTTATGATGAGTTAGCGAGTCTGATGAGCGTTGACGAATTGCCGGCAACGCTCGCTGCGTGGGTGTACGAACACTTCGTCCGGCGAACCGGTTTCCTCGATCAGCCCTTGATGCAGGAAGGCGACTTTGGAAGAGACATCGCGTGCGAAAGCCATTTCATGAGTCACCAGGATCATGGTCCGGCCTTCTTCGGCGAGGGAGCGGATCACCCGCAGCACTTCCCCGACCAGTTCCGGGTCGAGTGCCGAGGTGGGTTCATCGAACAGCATGACCTTGGGCCGCATGGCCAGGGCCCGGGCGATGGCCACCCGTTGTTGCTGTCCCCCGGAGAGAAACGCCGGGTACTCGTTGCGCTTGGCCGCAAGCCCGACGCGTTCGAGCAGGGCTTCGGCCCGTTCGGTGGCCTCCGCACGGCTTTCACGCAGGACCTGGGTCGGCGCTTCGATGAGGTTTTCCAGCACCGTGCGATGGGGCCAGAGGTTGAAGTTCTGGAACACCATGCCCAGGCTCGACCTGATGCGCACCAGCTGTTTGGCGTCCGACACCAGCGGTGCGCCGGGACGATTCTGGTTGAGGTGAATGCTTTCGCCATCGACCAGGATGCGGCCCTGGTCCGGCACTTCGAGCATGTTGATGCAGCGCAGCAAGGTACTTTTGCCCGAGCCGCTGGCACCGATCAGGGAGATCACCTCGCCCTCGCGGGCGGTCAGGGATACGCCCTTGAGCACTTCGATATTGCCGAAGCGTTTGTGCAGGCGATCGACCTCGATCATGGTCCTGGCCGCAGTCGGTTCGACGGTTGCGGTACTGGTCACGGTGCCGATCACCGGCCTCGGCGCTTCACCGTTGAGTACCTGGACAAAGCCGCGAATGCGCTGACAGGCTTGGGCCAGTCGCTCTTCGCTGAGGGTGAACGAAAGCCGCACAAAACCCTGGGCAGGCTCACCGAATGCCGCGGCATCCAGTACCGAGACACCGGCCTCGCGCAGCAGGCGCCAGGCGAATTCCAGCGAGGTCAGGCCGGTGCCGCGCACATCCACCAGCACGAACATACCGGCATCGGGGTTGAGCACGCTGATGCCCGGGCAATCGGCCAGGCCGGACACCACCAGGTCGCGGCGCCGGCGATAGATCTCGCGCATGCCGTGGGTGACTTCATCATGGGACTGCACGGCCTTGAGCGCCGCTTCCATGACGAAACCGGGCAAGCCGTACAGCATGCTCAGCACCAGGGTTTCGACATGGTTGACCAGGGCTTCGTTGGCCACGACCCAGCCGATACGCCAACCGGTCATGGCATGGGATTTCGAAAGGCTGCCGATCACCACGCAGCGCTCGGCCATGCCCGGCAACGCCGCCAGGCTCAGGTGTTCGCGTTCGTAGGCGAGGCTCTCGTAGACCTCGTCCACCACCACCCACAGGTCATGGGCGATGGCCAGGTCGGCGATGGCTTGCAGCTCTTCGCGACCCAGTACCACACCGGTGGGGTTGTTCGGGTTGGAGAAGAAAATCGCCCGGGTGCGCGGGGTGATGGCCTTGGCCAACACGGCGGCATCGAGGCGAAAACCCGAGTCTGCCGCACAGGGCACCCGCATCAGCGTGGCGCCGGACGCCTTGAGCGTGGCTTCGTAGGTGACGTACATCGGGTCGAAGGCGATCACTTCGTCGCCGGCACCGAGCAGGCACATCGAGGTGGCGAACAAGGCGTTCTGCGCACCGGCGGTGAGAATGATGTTCGACGCCTGCAGTTCGCGGTCGATCAACTGACTGTAGCGGCCGGCGATGGCTTCGCGCAAGGCCTGGCGGCCGGCGATTTCGGTGTAGTGGGTATCCCCTTCGCGCAAGGCGTGGATGGCGGCATCGGTGATGAAATCCGGGGTGGGAAAATCCGGGTCGCCGACGCTGAGGATGATCACGTCCTCGCCGTTGCGCTGTGCCGCGTTGGCCGCGTAGTGAATATCCCAGGCGGCAACGCCTTGGCCACTGATCCGCTCTACAAAGGGTGAAAACCGCATGCCAGTGCCTCGTTCGAATTGAAGAAACGCAAGCCCGCAACCAGCCGGGGGAAGGTGGCCCTCAACATAGTCCAGACTGAACACTCGTTCAACAGAAAACTCACAAGGCTTCGCGTTCAGCGCAAACAGGTCGTTTTCACGACAGTCGCGCCGTTTTTCAGCACGACGCGATCAGGCGCCGTGAAAGGATTTTGCTGACCGCGCCAATCGCCAGGGCGATGCAGATCAGCCCCGCCGCTACCGCAAACGTCAAGCGCATCCCCTGCGCGATGGCCTCAGGTGGCGCCTGCAAAACATCGTGGCTGGCCGTGCCGAAGGCGAACACGGCGCCCAGCACGCCAGCGCCGGTGATCAGGCCCAGATTGCGCGACAACCCGAGCAGACCGGAGACCACGCCGCGCTCTTGCGGCGCGATGGCCGCCAGCACGGCGGTATTGTTGGCCGCCTGGAACAGCGCATAACCGGCGGTCATGAGCGCCAGTGGCACGATGTAGCCGAGCGCGCCGAAGCCCGTCGGCACGGCGGGCAGGAGGCAAGCGCCGGTCAGCATGGCCAGCAATCCGAGCGTGCCGGATCGATGTGCGCCCAAGCTGTCGACCCATCGACCCGCCGGGACCCCGACCAGTGCGGCGACCAGTGGCCCCGTCGACATCACCAGGCCAACGCTCGCTGCGTTCAGCGCCAGTGCGCCGGTGAGATAAAACGGCCCCACCACCAGGGAGGCCATGACCACGGTCGTCACCAGCAGGCTCATGGCGAAACCTGCGCTCAGCTGCACATTGCGAAACATCGTCAGTCGAACCAGTGGCGACCCGGCGCTGCGCTCGACGAACACAAACACGCCCGACCCCACCACGGCCACCAGCAGCAGTGCCAGGTTCAGCGGCGCAAAACGGCCGCGCCCGAGGGTCATCGCCAGCGCATAGGCCAGCAGTGTCAACACCAGTACCAGGGTGCCGAGGACATCGAAACCCGCTCGGTCCGCCCTTTTCTCCGGGCCATCTTTCGGTAGAAAACGCTGCGCGAGGCCCATCACCAAAACACCCAAGGGCACATTGAGCAGAAAAATCGCCTGCCACCCGAAATTGGCAATCAGAAATCCGCCGAGGGTCGGGCCGAGCGAGGTGCCAATTGCCGACATCGTGCCGAGCAGGCCCATCGCACTGCCCAGTTTTGCCTTGGGCACCGCCCCGCTCACCAGCGCCAGGGTCAACGCCATCATGATGGCCGCGCCGATGCCCTGCAGGGCCCGGGCGGCAATCAGCAATCCGAGACTGGAAGAGACGGCGCACAGGACTGAAGCGGCGGTAAACACACCCATCCCGATCAACAACAAACGCCGACGGCCAATGATGTCGCCGAGCCGCCCGACACTGACGATCAGCGCCGTGATCGCCAGCAGGTAAGCGAGCACCACCCATTGCACTTGCTGGAAGGAGGCCGAGAACGCGGCGGCCAGTGTCGGTAGACCCACGTTGGCAATGCTCGTGCCCAGGGATGACAGCAGCATGGACAGCGACAGGCTGGCCAGCGCGCCCCGAATCGATAGGGACTTCATTTTCTCGCGACTCCGCAAACAGGTTGTCTGGAGCCTAAGCCCAGCCATAACATGGCGGAAGACGCAGCGTTTGCACTGAATACATGCACCAAACGCCATATAGCCACAACCCAGTGTGGGAGCGGGCCTGTAGTGAGGGGGGGCTTGTGGTGAGGGACCTGTGGCGAGGGGGCTTGCCCCCGTTGGGTTGCGAAGCAGCCCCAAAATCTCTGATGCACCAAAGATCTTTGTGAGTGCTACGCACTCAAACGGGGGCAAGCCCCCTCGCCACAGGTCACTCACTACAGGCCCCTCACCACAAGCCCCTCTCACCACAGGCCAACTCCCACAGGAATTGATTCAATGCCAGACCTCAATCTGCTGATCACCCTGAACGTATTACTGGAGGAAGGCAGCGTGGCCCGCGCCGCACAGCGTTTGCGCCTGAGCCCGTCGGCCATGAGCCGGGCGCTGGCACGGTTGCGCGAAACCACGGGCGATCCGTTGCTGGTGCGGGCCGGACGCGGGCTCGTCCCCACACCCCGAGCGCTGGAGTTGCGTGAACGCGTCGGGCTGCTCGTACAGGACGCCGAATCCGTCCTGCGCCCCGCCGAGGCACTCGATCTCGCTCAACTGGCACGCACCTTCACCCTGCGCACCAGCGACGGCTTCGTGGAAAATTTCGGCGCGCCACTGATCGCCCGCATCCACCGCGAGGCCCCCGGTGTCCGCCTGAATTTCGTGCAGAAGCTGAACAAGGACAGCACCCTGCTGCGCGACGGTTCGGTCGACCTGGAAACCGGCGTGATCGACGAATCCACCAGCCCGGAAGTGCGGACCCGGATGCTGTTTCGCGACCGCTTCATTGGCGTGGTGCGCGAGGGTCATCCACTGGCCCAAGGTGAAGTCACACCGGTGCGTTATGCCGAGGCCCGGCACATCCTGGTTTCACGCCGAGGCCACGAAAAAGGCGTGATGGACGACGCCTTGAATGAGTTGGGACTGAAGCGGGAGATCATCACCCTCGTCGCCGGTTTTTCATCCGCGATTGCATTGGCGCGGGCTTCAGACCTGGTCGCCAGCGTGCCGCAGCGGCACGTCGGCAACCTGTGCCAGGGCATGCATTGCTTTGCGTTGCCCTTCCCCACGCCGCCGATCACGGTGTCGATGCTGTGGCACCCGCGCATGGACGCCGACCCGGCCCATCGCTGGCTGCGCGGTTGTGTGTGGGAGGTTTGCAGTCAATAACTCCGGCGCCGCGCGCATTCCAGCGGTTTGTATCGAACTGTATGTCCCCCCGGCCACCCTACACAGCGATACACATTCCCCAGGTTCAGGACATATGGGCAGTACATGGAAATGAAAAAGTGGGGCGCATCGGAAAGCGCAGGTTTTCCGAGCATTCCCGCGACCCACTGACAGGAAATACCACCATGATCAATGCAATCGATACCGTGCTGTACACCGGCAAGACCCACACCACCGGCGGCCGCGACGGTCAGGCGCGCAGCACCGATGGACGCCTGGACATCAAGCTTTCGCCTCCCGGAGGTTCGGGCGCCGGCACCAATCCTGAGCAACTGCTGGCGGCGGGTTGGTCGGCCTGTTTCATCGGGGCGATGGGCAAGGCGTGCGTCGCGCTGAAAGTGGCGTTGCCGAGCGACGTGGCGGTGGATGCCGAAATCGATCTGGGCAAGTCCGAAAACGCTTTCTTCCTTCAGGCCCGTCTGAATGTCAGCCTGCCGGGCCTGGACCCGGCCATCGCACGCAGCGTGGTGGAACTGGCGCATCAGACTTGCCCGTATTCCAAAGCGACTCGCGGCAATATCGACGTCGAGATCAATCTGGTTTGACCGACGCGGAAAAGCCTGGCCTGACGTCTCAATACCGGTCAGGCCAGGCTTTCTGAACACCGCAATCGTTGTTGTTGTTGTTGTGGGAGCGAGCTTGCTCGCGATGGTCTAGAGAGCGCCGCGTTTAGCCAGTAAGCACGCGTTATCGTTAACGACCATCGCGAGCAGGCTCGCTCCTACAGTTCTCCTACTCCTTGAGGATCAGCAGCGGCTGGCCTTTCCTGGCGATGTAGGTTGCCAGTTCCGAGGCCTTGTCCTGGCCTACGTTCTTCGCCACATGGGCGACGCCTTCGGGGATGTACAATGAATCACCGGCCTTGAGCGTCACCGGTGCCCGCCCTTCCAGCTGATACTCGAAGGTACCGCTGATCACGTGCGCCACTTCTACGCCAGGGTGAGCGTGTTTGGGTGATGTCACGCCCGGATCGAAGTCCACGAGCACCTGAGTGACTTCGCGATCGGCGGCGCCGAGGTCTTCGCGCAGCAGGTCGGTGCGATGCAGCCCTTGCTGCCAGTTTTTCACTGCCGGAGCCGGCTGTGCCGCCTGGGCTTGAGAGAAGCTTGCGAAGGTCGCAAGCCCTGCGGCGGCCAGGGCAATGCCCAGCTTGCCGATGGTGTGACGGGTGTTGATGCGCAACATTGCCTTTCCTCCAGTTGAACCCTGGCCAGCCGCGCCGAAAATGACACGGTGCCGGTGGTTGCATTTGAAGGCCGTCGTGTATCGCCAGGGTGTCTGGAAACCCCGGTTTTGTATGCCCGGGTAACGGTGGGCGTTGCGGATACCTGCAGATACAAACCCGCCGCTAGGCCTTGAACGCTTCGCGCCGGGCGCTGCGTTCGGCGACATAGGCGGCACTCGGTTCACTGATCAGGTCTGCGCGGCGCAAGGGCTGCCCGCAATGGGCGCACAGCGGTCCGAGCCCGGCGGGCTCGCCGCAACTGCGGTGGGTATAGACCACCGCCAAACCTTCCCCGGGCGACTTGCACCAGGTTTCGCCCCAGGCCCGCAGCGCCAGCACTACCGAGTAGAACGCATCGCCCTTTTCCGTGAGGTGGTATTCGTAGCGTTTGGGCCGTTCGCTGTAGGCACGTCGCTCCAGGAGCCCGTCGGCCTCCATGCTCTTCAAGCGCGCCGCGACCATTTGCGGCGTACCGCCGGTCTGCGCCTGGATTTCATCGAAGCGATGACTGCCCATGAACAACTCACGCAGCACCAGCACCGTCCAGCGGTCGCCCACGACGGCTTCGGCCCGGGAAATCGGGCACAGGGTTTCAGAAACGGTTGCTTTCACCGACATGCGGTATTGCCTCTTGCCTAGTTACTATGATTATCATATCTACGTGAATTGCTGGCAACTACACTTCAACATCCACGGATTATCTTGCGGAGCACCGCCATGTCCAACGCCACCTACCCTCTTGATCGGACGGCCTACCTGCTGGTCGACCCCTACAACGATTTCCTGTCGGAAGGCGGAAAGATCTACCCCTTGATCGAGCCCATTGCCACGCGAGTCGGCCTGCTCGACAACCTGCGTACGCTTGATCGCACCGTTCGCGGGCTCGACATTCCAGTGGTCATCGTACCGCACCACCGCTGGGAAAAAGGCGACTACGAAAACTGGGATCACCCAAGCCCCACCCAGTGCAAGATCATGCACATGCACCACTTCGCCCGCGGGGAATGGGGCGGCGAATGGCACCCCGACTTCGCGCCGCAGGACGGCGACATCATCGTTCAGGAACATTGGGGCTCCAGCGGCTTTGCCAATACCGACCTCGATTTTCGCCTCAAGCAAAAGGGTATCACCCACGTGATCATCGTCGGCCTGCTGGCCAACACCTGCATCGAGGCCACCGCCCGTTACGCTCAGGAACTCGGCTATCACGTCACCCTGGTACGCGACGCGACCGCGGCCTTCAAGCCGGAGATGATGCATTCGGCCCATGAGCTGAACGGCCCGACCTTCGCCCACGCCATCCTGACCACCGATGAACTGGTTGCCGCTCTGGCACAGGCAGGTGCGTGATGCAGTTGACCGGCAACCTGCTGATCGGCGCCCGAGATATCGGCGCCAGCGAAGGCACCCTGAAGGCGCTCAATCCCGCGACCAACCAGCCGATTGAACCGGCGTTCGCATTGGGCAGCGTGGCTGATGTCGACCGGGCGGCGACCCTGGCCGATGAAGCATTCGATGTGTACAGCCATACCTCGCTCGCCGTGCGGGCGGCGTTTCTCGAACGCATCGCCGACAACCTCGACCGCGTTCGCGCGGCGCTGGCGGCGCGGGCCGCCCTGGAAACCGGTGTGCCCGAGGCGCAACTCGAAGGCGAGGCCATCAAGGCGGCCACCCAGTTCCGCCAGTTTGCCGATGTGGTGCGCAAGGGGCGTTTCCTGCAACTGGCCATCGACCCGGCGCAACCCGAGCGCCAGCCACGCCCGCGCATGGATCATCGCCTGCAAAAAATCGCCATCGGCCCGGTGGCGATTTTCGGTGCGAGCAACTTCCCCATCGCCTATTCGGTGGCCGGTGGCGATACCGCGTCGGCGCTGGCGGCGGGATCGACCGTCATTCTCAAGGCGCACAACGCGCATCCGGGCGCCTCGGAAATCCAGGCCCGGGCGATCCGCCAGGCGGTGCAAGACTGCGGATTGCCCGAAGGCGTGTTCTCCATGGTGCGTGGCGGCGGCAATGCCATCGGCGAAGCGCTGGTCGATCATCCGCTGATCAAGGCCGTGACCTTCACCGGTTCCGAACAGGGTGGCATGGCGCTGTATCGGCGTGCGCAATTGCGTCCCGAGCCGATTCCGGTCTTCGCCGAAATGACCAGCGTCAACCCGACCTTCATCCTGCCCCGGGCACTGGCCGAACGCGGCGCGGCGATTGGCGATGGTTTTGTCGAGCGCATGCTGGTCAACGTCGGGCAAGCCTGCCTCAAGCCGGCGATCCTGCTGGCTGTCGAAGGCGCAGGGTTTGCAGCACTGCGCCACGCCATGAGCCAACGCGTGAGCGCAGCACCGGCGCGCACGATGCTGACACCGGGCATCCATGGGGCCTATCTGAACGGGCTGCGCACCCTGGAAAACGCCGGCGCCCGCCTCGTCGCCGTGGGCTCGACCGCCACCGCTGAAGTCGATGGCCGTTCGGCGCTGTTCGAAGTCGAGGGCGAACATTTTCTCGCCGAGCCGGCGCTTTCCCAGGAGGTATTCGGCCCGTCCGCGCTGCTGGTGAAGGTCCGGGATGAAGCAGAGCTGTTACGGGTAGCGCGCGCCTTCAAGGGGCAACTCAGCGCGACCCTGCACCTTGAACAGGACGACATGCCACTGGCCCGTCGCCTGCTGCCAACCCTGGAGCGACGCACCGGGCGCATCGTGGTCAACGCCTTCGCCCATCCGCAGGAAGTGTGTTTTGCCACTGTGCATGGCGGGCCGTTTCCGGCCACCTCGGACAGCCGCTTCACCTCGGTGGGCATGACCGCCATCGAGCGCTTCCTGCGCCCGGTGGCTTACCAGGGGTTTCCCGATGCCTTGTTGCCGGAGGTTTTGCGCGAGGGCAATTCCTTGGGATTGCCACGTCTTGTGGACGGTCATTGAACGAAAATGCATCTCCGGCCACCGCTGACTGCAGGAGCGAGACTGCTCCTACATTGGTGTTGGGCCAAACACAGTTCTTTTGCCCACTGAAAATCCCTGTGGGAGCG